>JABJKH010000071.1 GCA_018660465.1 Rhodospirillaceae bacterium | reverse complement strand
TAAACGCCATTTCTGATGGGTACTCAGTGGGTACTCACGAGGAATGGTAAAACTCATGCGACCTAAGTCTAATTATAACTTATTGTTATATAGGGTTAAAATGGCGCGCCCGGCAGGATTTGAACCTGCGACCTACGGATTAGAAGTCCGTTGCTCTATCCAGCTGAGCTACGGGCGCTTTGGGGGTGGGGATCAGTGCTAAGTATCGGGTGTCAGTATTGGGGTGAGCCCCTAAATTTCAGCTGCCGAAGCCTTTTTCGACTTTGTGGTAGGTGAAGTTGTTGGCGTAGTTCTTGATCAGGATGCGTCTTTGCTTTGGCTCGGTGACCTGATAGTTCAGGCCTTCGCGCTCGGCAAAGGCGACAGCCTCTTCTTTGGACTCAAACTTCATCCGAACCTGGCGCTTTGTATTGCCGCCGCCGACCCATCCCATCAGGCTATCGACCTGCTGCGGGGTTGCGGATTCATACTCCAAAATCCACTTGCTAAGATTACCCCGACCAGATTGCATGGCATTTTTCGTCGGTTGATAAATCCTCACGTCAGTCATGTTTCACCTTTTCGTGCTTGGCCTAGGGGGAACATACCCCCATTATAGTGCAGTGAAAAGTCCGTACGCGTGTGAAATGGATGAGAATTTCTCCCCACCGCGTCATAGGAAACCAGAAAATTGGACGCTAAAACCGACGATTATCCGGAAACAACCTCCGGCGCGGCAGCTAAACCCGCGACGCCTGTTAAGCGCGCGCGTCCGTGGAAGCGCTATCTGATGGTTAGTTTGCTGGTGGCAGTTATCGCGACCTTAGGCGGACGCGAAGCCTACATCCGCTATATTTTCGTCTATGAATATGATGCGCGGGTGGCGGGTACGTTGATCACCATCTCCAGCCGGGTTGCCGGTTGGGTTACCAAAATTCCAGTATCAGAAGGCGATGCGGTTGAAAAGGGCCGCACCTTGATTGCCATTGACGACCGCGACTCAGCCTTGATGGTGAAGCAGTATCAGGCCCAGCACCGCGCCCTGATGGCAGAACGCACCCGGCTGCGGGCGGAACAAAACCTGATCGACAAGCAAACCAAAAGCCGCTATGTGACCCAGCTTTCGGTGCTCAATGCAGCTAAGGCGGAAATGCAGTCCTACGAGCCTCAATTAGACTTGGCGGTCAGTGAGCTGACCCGTGCCCGTAAACTCTACAAACGGAAAGTGATCCCGAAGCAAGTGCTGGATAAGGCTGTGGCCACCGAGCAAAAGCTGCAGAGCACGGTTATCATGTCGCAGGCCCGACACACTGCGTCTGAAGCCAAGTTGAAGGAGGCAGAGGCGGACCGCGCAGAACTAAAGGTCCTCGATGGACGGCTCGGCATTATCCGCGCCCAAATTGAAGAGCTGGCGATCAAGATCGACCAGCAGAAATTGGATGTTTCGGACCGGACCATCAAGAGCGCCATTCCCGGCGTGGTTGATCGCACCTTTGCAGATGTTGGTGAATACGTCCTGCCGGGTCAGCGCTTGATGCTGATCCATGACCCGTCCAAGGTCTGGGTCGACGCCAATATCAAAGAAACCCAGATTCGCAAAGTTAAGGTCGGCCAGAAGGTCAAGGTGACTATCGATGCCTATCCGGAGAAAGAATTCACCGGCAAAGTCTTTGCCATCGGCAATGCTGCGACCAGCGAATTTGCCCTGCTGCCGACGCCTAACCCCAGCGGTAACTTCACCAAGATTACCCAAAGGCTGCGCGTCCGTGTTCGGGTTGAGGGGGCGGAGGAAACTCTCAGGCCCGGCATGATGGCTGAAATCTACATCGACATCGGTAAAAAATGAGCCCTGACGAAAGCGTTGACGGAATGTTCCAACGCTTCGGGCCACGCTACCGCTGGCTCGTCACCTTCACGGCACTTTTAGGGGCGATGACGATGGTCTTGTCGGCGACCATCGCTAATGTTGCCGTACCGCACGTCATGGGCGCCTATGGCATTGGCCAAGATCAAGCGCAGTGGATGGCGACGAGTTTCATCGCCACAATGACCATCAGCCAGTTGATGTTTGCCTGGGTAGTCGAGACCTTTGGTCACCGCAATTCCTTCTTGATCGCACTCGGAATTTACCTGGTTGGCACTTTCATTGGTGGCTTTGCACCAAATTTTGATTTGATCGTTGTCGGTCGGATTATTCAGGGGTTTGCTTCGGGGCTAATCCAACCTCTGGTCATGGTCACCATCTTCAATGTGTTTCCGTCAAACAATCGTAGTTGGGCGATGAGCATCTATGGCATGGGCGTGGTGATCGCCCCCAACATGGGACCTTACGTGGGGGGATTGGCAATCGATCTATTTTCGTGGCGATACATCTTTTTCATGCCCCTGCCGCTGATCGTAACAGCGCTTGTCTTAGGCTCGGTCTTCATGCCCCAGGAAAAGCGTACGGGCCCTCTGCCCCGGCTTGATTGGGTCGGCGTTATTTTGGTCGGAATAACAATTACCCTTTTTCTGTCGGTGCTTGCCAACGGCCACCGCTGGGGCTGGGTTTCTGACCAGACCCTGACTTACACCGCAGTCGCTGTGGGGACGGCTGTGGTCTTTGTCATGACGCAGTTGGATAAAGAAGAACCGCTGATGAATTTCGGCTTGTTCAAGATCCCTGCATTTAGTTCGGCCTTGGTTGTCGCCTTTGTCTTTGGGGTGGGGAATTTCTCGATCACCTATATTATTCCGGTGTTCCTGCAAACCGTCCAAGGCTACACCGCGACCCGGGCCGGGCTGTTGGTCCTGCCCACCGGGTTGGCGCTTGTGACTGTGCTGTATTTCACCGGGCGCTACATCCCTGAAACGGTTCAGGCGCGTTATCCAGTGATCATTGGCCTGTTGATGTTTGCCCTAAGTGCCGGGCTTATGACCACGGCAGATGTTAATTCCTCATTCGTCATGTTGATGTTTTATGCGGTTATCGGGCGCTGCGGATTGGGATTTATACTGCCGTTCCTAAGCGCCGCCGCCTTAAAAGCCCTGCCCCCGGAAAAACTCAACCAAGGTGCCGGCACCTTGAATTTTACCCGCCAAATTGGCGGTGCATTCGGCATTAACGCGTTGGTTGTGATCATCTCCTATCGAACCCAATTCCACAGCGAAGCCATGACCGCAACCCAGACTGCCGACAACGCTGCCACCCGGGAATTATTGGACCAAGTCACCCGCAAGCTGCAAGAAACAGGGCTGCCCGAATCTCAGCTTCTTCCGGGCGCTTTGGAGTATCTCGATAAAATTATTTATGCCCAGGCCAATACCTATGGCTTCCAAGACGGCATCACCTTCATCACCGCGGTCTTCGTATTCGCGGTCATTCCGGCCTGGATTTTGAAACAAAAAAGGGTTTAGACTGGGCCTATTATGGTCAGTCCAATTTGGAAAGAGAAAAACATCGAGTACCCGGTCGGCATGAAGCCCGAGCGGGAAGAGAGCGAATGGTCGGTTGATGGCGACACCCTTCCGAGCGATGATCAAACATTCAAATACCAGCAAGAAATTAAACGCGAGGGCTTTTGCCGGTCGATCTATAACCGCGCGGAGATCAACCGCGACCGTCGCGTGCGCAACAGCCAAATGGCCATCGCCCCGGTGCTGATTGGCCTGATCATCGGCACCACGACACACGGTCTTTGGGATCAAATCCTGGCTGGAATTTTATTGGTTGGTGGCTTCGCCTGGGCAGTCTACTGGCTGACCCGACCGCCTGCGCCTAAATCTTAATGTTTTCTGTTGGTTCGCAAAATATTCACGGGGTATTTACCGAGATACAAAGTTTAAGCCGAGAATACGATGGTAATCACGGTTCCCACATTCGTTTCACTTTCGATATCAAGTGTGCCGCCATGGGCTTCGATGAGCTGTTTGGCCAAGGGTAAGCCTAAACCAGTCCCCTCGTACTTTCGCTCCAATGAAGAGTCCACTTGTCCGAAAAGCTCCAGCGCTTGCCTGATTTCTTCCTTCGTCATGCCGACGCCAGTATCTGAAATGATTATCTTAAGTTCATCATTTAAGGTGCAGTTTAGGGAAACCTTCCCCCCCTCCGGCGTAAACTTAATCGCATTCGATAGAAGGTTTAGTAAAATTTGTTTTAGGCGAAGCTCGTCCACTCCGAATTTAGATTTGTTTTTATCGTCCTCGACCGAGATTTGCACTTTCCCGGCATCGGCCCGGGCCTGTACCAGCCTCACTGCCTCATGAATAATTGGCGCAATTTCAACATCTTCTATATGAATTTCCAGCTTGCCAGCTTCGATTGCTGATATATCCAGGACATCGTTAATTAAGCGTAATAAATGGCGACCACTGCCCAAAATGTCATCGACATATTCGTCTTGTCTCTCGCTCAGTTTGTCATCTGGGAGGACCTTTAAAAATTGGCCAAAGCCAATAATGGCGTTCAGCGGCGTGCGGAGTTCATGGCTCATGTTTGCGAGGAAGTCGGTTTTGATTTTGCTCGATGTCTCGGCTTCTAATTTCGCTGTTAGCAGGGCTTTCTCGGTGCGCTTTCGCTCAGAGATTTCTGCTTCCAGATGTGCTGTTCTTTCAGCAATGCGCGCCTCTAATTCATCGTTAGTGCTTTGCAGTTCTGCCTGCACCTGTTTCAACTCGGTGATGTCAGTCACGACCGTGGAAATCGCGATTATATCGCCGTCGGCTGAATAAATTGGGCGCTTGTTATCAATAATTGTATGGTCCATACCGTCCTCAAATAATCTGACGACCTCTCCGGTATGATTCTCGCCGGTTTTCCAAACATTCTGGTCAATAGCCCAAATATCCTCCGCCTGATCGGGTGGAAATAAATCAAAAATTGTTTTGCCGACCAATTCAGATGGCGTTGACTGCATCCAATCGGCAAAAGTTTGATTGACCATTATAAAACGGCTGTCTTGGTCCCTGAGCGTGATTGCTGTCGGAGAGCTATTGAAGATACTTAAAAACCGACTTTCTGACTCTTGGAGGGCAATTTCAGCCTGCTTTTGCTCCGTAATATCGGTAATGATCGTGGAAATTGACGCCACGTTCCCATCAGCCGAATATATTGGTCTTTTTTGGGTCAGGATGTTCCGGGTTTGGCCATCCCCGTAAGTTATAACAGTCTCGCGAGCATGATCTTCACCCGACGCCATGATATTTTGATCCAAGGCTTCAATGATGTCCGCCTGTTCCTTCGAGAATAAGTCGTGAACTTTCCGACCAATGATCTTAGTTGAGGTCGAATTCGCCCATTTGGCATAGGTTTGATTTACCAGCAGGAAAACGCCGTTCCGGTCCTTAAGTGTAATGGCAGCAGGCGAACTATCGACAACAGTCTGAAATCGATTGTCTGATTCTTGTCGGGCGACTTCAGCCCGTTTACGTTCAGTGATATCCGTTCCGATCGCACCGATCCCCGTCATGACCCCTTGATCATAAATCGGGAACTTGGTCGTCAGGTAGGTATGAAGACCATCTTTACGGATAAACTCCTCTTCCTCCTCCAAGGCTTCGCCGGAGTCGATAACCTTCTGATCGTGGGCGGAAAAGATATCAGCAGCTTCCTTTGAAAACAGATCATAGCTGTCCTTGCCTCGCCCATCCTCGTCCGTGACACCGAATAGATCCGCTGCCTCATTGTTAATCAGGATATAGCGCCCATCGATGTCTTTGATGTGGATTTTAGTAGGCGAATGGTTAACCACCGCCCGAAACAGCGCCTCGTTCTTCCTCAAAGCCTCCTCTGCCAGAATTCGTTCACGAACCTCAATGGCATGGGACAAAAGATCACCAAGCGACCCGGCATAGGTAATTTCGTCTGAAGACCAAGGACGCGCCGATCCAATATGTTCAAGGCAGATAACGCCAATGAGCTGACCACCAAAGCGAATTGGCACGTCCAACATCGAAGCAATTCCAAGTGGTGTCAAATAGGACTCGGAGAATTCCCGGGTTCGGGGGTCAGTGTGGGCATCATGGGCATCGATGGTACGGTCTTTTTCTATCGCAGCAAAATAATCTGGATAATCAACTGCCGCCAGTTCGCCGCCTTTCGAATGCACGTCGTCCGCTTTCTCATAAAGGTCTTCGCAAACGATCTTCGAGCAATCATCGGCATAAAGCCACACACCCGCCCGCGCGATATTCAGTGTCTGCGTTGCCGTTTCGGTGACGTCGTTGAAGGCTTTGTCGGTGTCCCCCTGATACAGGGACCCGCCTCTCACGATGCTCATGAGGGAATTGCTAAATTGCGCCGACGCCTGATCTTTATTCGTCATTTCCGCCTCAGTTTGGCGCACCCTTAAATCCTACAGACAAAGGAAATCAGCCTAAACTTAAATCATCAATGAGAAAAATTTCGACAAAATACATTCGATCCTATTATTTGCTAAGCTAGCTTAGCCCAAGAAATGGCATTACGACACGTAGAAATCCAGCAGGGTCCTGCAATTGCGGACAATGGCCGATTTCGGGAAGTTCAATTAATTCAGCCCCCGCGATCCCTTCCGCCAGTTGGTACGACAAGGCCGGAGGTGTCGTCGCATCTTCCAGCCCGACAACGACGAGGGTGGGGTTTTTGATATCTTTCAATTTTGGCGCGTTATCAAGATCCGCAAGCGCGAAGGCTGCGTTGGCAAACAGATCAGGATCGACTTCTGACAGACACTCTTTACGTCGGGTGATGATGTCAGGGTGACGGGTGATAAAGGGTTCTGGGAACATTCTTTTAATCGCGGCATCTAGCACGCCCCCCATTCCCTCTTCCTTCGCCTTATTGCCCAGCCCCCGCAAAATTTCCTGAGCCGGTGCGGGAAACCCGGGGCCGGAATCCATTAAGATAAGTTTCTGAAAGGTATCGCCATGACGGATGGCCATGGTCCCCGCGATAAAGCCGCCAAAGCCATTGCCGATGATATCGGTCTCGGGCGGCAGTCCAAGAGATTTCATCGCCTCAGACATCAAATCCGCGTACGCCGCAACCGACGCTTCGATGGGGCCAGTTGATTGACCGAACCCTGGAAAATTAAACCGTGTCACACGATTGTGTTGGCGAAGGTCATTGATAACTTCATCATAGACGCTCATCTCTGCCAAAAGCGTCGGCAAAAGCACGATGTCCGGCCCCGTACCCGCTTGTTCGTATTCAATAGTGTTTTTACCGAGACTCATCGTCGCCATTATTTGTTCTCCATATCGCCGTCAAATTCGGATAAATTTTCAGAAGTAGTTTGCTCAAAGGAAGAAATTAGATGCAAGACGAAATCCTCCGCATCAACGCAGACTTTGACGGACAGGTCGCGGTTTATACCCACGATATGGACTGGGTCTCTTCACCCAGTTCCGGCGTTGATCGCATCATGTTGGATCGGATTGGTGGAGAAGTCGCGCGGGCGACCTCCCTGGTCCGGTTCGCGCCAGACAGCAACTTCCCCCTGCACACTCATGATGGTGGCGAGGAGTTTTTGGTGCTGGAGGGCACGTTCTCTGACCAGGCTGGAGATTTCGGCCCAGGGTCCTACCTCCGCAATCCTATCGGCACATCCCATGCGCCTTTTACCAAAGAAGGCTGCACAATTTTGGTGAAGCTCTGGCAATTTCAAGAGGGCGATGCGGAGATCGTAAAACTCGACACCCACGCAGCAGGGTTCGTCCCAGGCATGGTCGAAGGGCTCAGCGTTCTCCCCCTGCATCAGTTCCTAACCGAAAGCGTCGCCCTGGTGCGCTGGCAACCTGGCACCCAGTTCAACCGCCACACCCACTTTGGTGGCGAGGAAATTTATGTGATCGAGGGCACCTTCCAAGACGAACACGGCACCTACCCCCAAGGCAGTTGGATTCGCAGCCCGCATATGAGCGAGCACACC
>JABJKH010000070.1 GCA_018660465.1 Rhodospirillaceae bacterium | reverse complement strand
TTCAACGTAAGACCCCCCTTCTACAAGCGCCGGTCAGGCGCATAATGGCGGAAAAAAAAGACGAAACACATGCTCCGATGGCCGCCAATGTACGTCTCATTCTTCTAATACGTCAATTGAAGATCGATAGTTTTCCCCAGAAATTTGCGGTTTTGGGGATAGTTTTCGATATTTAACCCAATATGGCGATCAATTCTCCCTAACACTCCCCTTCCAACACCCCCAAGAATCAAAAATCGGCCCCACTGCGGGGGCCGATTCTATCAACAAAGTGCTACAAAAATCTCGGATTAGGAGAGTCTCTTAATGGGTAACGACACCATCAGGATCTTCATCATCCGAATTACCAGACATTGATGAGTGATCAAGGTCGTCCGCTTCATCCCATTCAATTGCAGTCAACGGGGAAACCAAAGCACGTTCCAAGACTTCATCAACGGTTTTAACCGGCACAATTTCAAGGCCACGTTTCACATTTTCAGGAATCTCGGCCAAGTCTTTTTCATTTTCGATGGGTATCATCACCGTCTTGATGCCGCCTCTGTGCGCTGCCAAAAGTTTTTCCTTCAAGCCGCCAATGGGAAGCACCCTGCCCCGCAATGTGACTTCGCCGGTCATGGCAACGTCTTTGCGAACTTCGATTCCCGTCAACACAGAAACGATGGACGTCACCATGCCAACACCAGCCGACGGACCGTCTTTAGGCGTCGCACCTTCGGGCACGTGAACGTGAATATCGCGCTTATGGAATGACGGTGGCCTAATCCCCAAACGCAGGCAATTTGACTGAACATAAGACCGCGCAGCCTGGATTGATTCCTGCATCACGTCACCCAATTTACCGGTAATCGTCATTTTGCCTTTGCCCGGCACCATGACCGACTCAATCGAAAGCAAAACGCCACCGACTTCGGTCCAGGCAAGTCCTGTCACCACGCCAACCGAATCGGCTTCTTCGGCGATTCCAAAGCTAAACTTCCGAATGCCAGAATATTTTGCCAAATTGCGCGCCGTCACACGAATTTTGGCCTTTTCACCGCCGACAATCTCGCGAATCGCCTTACGGGTCAGTTTGGCAATTTCGCGTTCTAGACTCCGTACACCGGATTCACGGGTGTAATAGCGAATGATATCGCGAATTGCCGAATCTGAAATCGACCATTCTTCGTCCTTCAGGCCATGCGATTCGACCTGCTTGTCAATCAAGTGACGCTTGGCAATTTCGACCTTTTCGTCTTCGGTGTAACCCGACAGGCGAATGATCTCCATCCGATCCAATAAAGGCCCGGGGATATTCATGGTGTTTGCCGTGGTCACAAACATCACATCGGAAAGATCGTAATCGACTTCCATGTAATGGTCGTTGAAATTTACATTCTGTTCGGGATCCAAAACTTCCAACAAGGCAGAAGCAGGATCGCCGCGCCAGTCCTGACCCATCTTGTCGACTTCATCCAACAGAAAGAGCGGATTGCTTGACTTGGCCTTCTTCATGCTTTGAATGATTTTACCCGGCATAGACCCGATATAGGTCCGACGGTGGCCACGAATTTCAGACTCATCGCGTACGCCGCCCAAGGAAATCCGAACAAAGTTCCGACCGGACGCATGCGCGATTGATTTACCAAGCGAGGTTTTACCAACACCCGGAGGGCCAACTAAGCAGAGGATCGGGCCTTTGACTTTATTCGTGCGATGCTGAACCGCGAGGTACTCAAGGATGCGTTCCTTGACCTTCTCTAGACCATAATGATCCTCATCCAGGATGATTTGAGCTTTGTTGATGTCTTTCTTCACCCGTGAACGTTTTTTCCAGGGGATTGACAGCATCCAATCGAGGTAATTGCGCACGACCGTCGCTTCGGCCGACATCGGGCTCATGTTCTTCAGCTTCTTGAGCTCGGCAATGGACTTTTCCTTGGCTTCCTTGCTGAGCTTTGTCTTGGCGATTTTTTCTTCGAACTCAGTGGTTTCGTCGCGCCCGTCTTCGGTCTCGCCCAGTTCTTTCTGGATCGCCTTCAGTTGTTCGTTCAAATAATATTCGCGCTGGGTCTTCTCCATCTGGCGTTTGACCCGATTGCGGATTTTCTTTTCGACCTGAAGCACGCCAATTTCGGATTCCATGAAGCCATAGACCCGTTCCAAGCGCTCAGACACCGAATCAATTTCCAAAAGTTCCTGCTTCTCAGAAATTTTCAGCACCAAGTGGGAGGCCACTGTGTCAGCGAGTTTGCTCGGTTCATCGATCTGGTTGATCGACACCAAGGCTTCCGGCGGAATTTTCTTGTTCAGCTTGATGTATTGTTCGAACTGAGACACGACCGACCGCGACAGGGCTTCTAATTCGTCGTCCTCAACCGCGCTGCTGGTTTCGTCCAGAATCTCAGCCTGGGCCTCAAAAAAGTTTTCGTTATCAACGTATTCAACAACACGGGCACGCTCGCCACCTTCGACCAGCACCTTAACCGTGCCATCCGGCAATTTCAGCAACTGAAGAACCGTCGATACCGTCCCAACACTATAGATGTCGCCCGCTTCCGGATCATCTTGGGCGGCATTTTTCTGCGCCAAAAGCAAGATCTTCTTGTCGTCTTTCATGACGTCTTCAAGAGCCAGCACAGACTTATCTCGGCCGACAAACAAGGGAACGATCATGTGCGGAAATACGACAATATCGCGGAGAGGCAGAACCGGGTAGGTATCACGTCTTAAGCTCAAGGAATTACTCCTTCGGTTGGTTGGGGGCCGGTTATCCGCTAGGGACAACCGGTTCGGTCTTCAACACCCCTGAAGTGGGCAGGCTACCAACCCAATTCAAGGGCAAAAATTTAGGCGCTTGTTTCGATCTCGTCTTGACGCTCAGAATAAATATAAAGTGGCTTCGCGGAATCGTCCGCAACCTCACGGTTAATAACGACTTCCTCCACGCCCATCAGACCCGGCAGGTCATACATGGTGTCGAGTAAAATTGATTCCATAATCGAGCGCAAACCCCGCGCCCCGGTTTTCCGCTTCACCGCCATCTTTGCAATGGATTGCAGCGCGCCGTCGGTAAAGGCGAGGCGAACATCTTCCATATCAAAAAGCCGCTGATACTGTTTAACCAGCGCGTTCTTCGGCTTGGTGAGAATTTCGATCAGCGACTCTTCGTCCAAATTCGTCAACGTCGCCAGCACCGGAAGACGCCCAACAAATTCAGGGATCAGGCCGAATTTCAGCAGATCTTCAGGCTCAATATCGTGCAGAATTTCACCGGTATCACGCTCATCTGCGTCTTGAACATCAGCTCCGAAGCCAATGGTCGTCCCTTGACCGCGGTCAGAGATAATCTTGTCCAACCCAGCAAACGCACCGCCGCAGACAAACAAGATGTTCGTGGTATCAACTTGAAGGAATTCTTGCTGCGGATGCTTGCGACCGCCTTGCGGTGGTACACTGGCAACCGTGCCTTCCATGATTTTCAACAAAGCCTGCTGCACGCCTTCGCCCGAAACATCCCGGGTGATTGACGGATTATCAGATTTACGAGAAATCTTATCGACCTCATCAATATAGACGATGCCGCGCTGCGCCCGCTCTACATTGTAATCGGCAGATTGCAGCAGCTTGAGAATAATGTTTTCGACGTCCTCACCAACGTAACCCGCTTCAGTCAACGTCGTCGCGTCCGCCATGGTGAAGGGCACATCGAGAATCCGCGCCAAGGTCTGAGCCAAAAGCGTCTTGCCGCAACCAGTCGGGCCAATCAGCAGAATATTGGATTTCGCCAATTCCACGTCATTGGTAGCCGAACTGTGGTTCAGGCGCTTGTAGTGATTATGAACGGCAACAGACAAAACCCGCTTGGCATAAGCTTGGCCAATGACGTAGTCATCCAGAACCGTGCAGATTTCCTGCGGTGAAGGCACCCCTTCGCCAGACTTAACCATGCTGGTTTTATGTTCTTCTCGGATGATGTCCATGCACAATTCGACGCATTCGTCACAGATGAACACGGTCGGACCCGCGATCAGCTTGCGGACTTCATGCTGGCTCTTACCGCAGAAAGAGCAGTACAGGGTATTTTTTGAATCGCCGCCGGTGGATTTAGTCATTTGCGCTCCATCTTGAGGGGCTCCGAGAGGGGTACCGGCCCTTGAATGATTATAGTATCCATCAGACGGGGGGCGGCACAATCCCCAATTCATATCCTAATAGGTCAAATGGGGTCACATTATGTTTATTCTAGGACATAATGCTGTTCCCCGACTGTCCATTTCAAAAATTCACAGGTAGACCATCTGGCAGAACCTACCGACTAATCCTTTTTATTTTCTTTATCAGAATCATCTTTATCGTCGTTATCATCAGAAGACTTGGGGCGATTCTCCACGATTTCGTCGATAATGCCGAACTCAAGCGCCTCAGAGGGCGTCATAAAACGGTCCCGTTCCAAGGCGTTCTGAATAACCTCTAAATCAGTGCCCGTGTGTTTGGCATAGATTTGGTTGAGCCGTTCACGAATGGCCAGAATTTCCTTGGCCTGAATTTCGATGTCGGTGGCTTGGCCCTGAGCCCCACCGGAAGGCTGATGCACCATGACCCGCGCATTGGGCAGCGCATACCGTTTTCCTTCAGCCCCTGCAGCCAGAAGCAACGAGCCCATGCTGGCAGCCTGACCAATACAGACCGTGGAAACAGAGGGGCGAATATATTGCATGGTGTCATAGATCGCCAAGCCGGACGTCACAACGCCCCCCGGTGAATTGATGTAGAACGAAATCTCTTTGCTGGGATTTTCCGATTCCAAGTACAGCAACTGCGCACAAATGAGACTAGAGACGTGATCATCAACGCCGCCGGTCAGAAAAATGATGCGCTCTTTGAGCAGCCGAGAATAGATATCATAAGCCCGTTCACCCCGGTTTGTGGTCTCCACAACCATGGGAACAAGGGCGTTCATAACGGTCTCAATGCGATCATTCATCGTGCTATTCGTCCTTCTTTGCGGTTTTAGCCTTAGCAGGTGCCTTTTTCTTGGGGGCAGCTTTCTTTTTTGGAGCGGCCTTTTTCTTGGCAGCGACCTTTTTCTTGGCGGCTTTCTTCGTCGTATCTTCCGGTTCAGCCAACAGATCCTCAATCGTCGCGGGCTTATCGGTGACTTGGGCGAGTTCGAGGATGAAATCAACAACCTTTTCCTCGAATATCGGTGCCTTCATGGATTCCATGGCATCAGGGTTCTTCTGAAAATGCTCCATGACTTCGCGTTCTTGGCCGGGATACTTAGCGGCTTCGGCGCTGATCGCGCGGTTGAGGTCCTCCGGGCTGACTTGAATGTTATTATTAGACCCGACCTCTGCCATTAGCAGGCCCAAACGAATGCGCCGAGCGGAAATCTCACGGTACTCTTCGGCGGTTTCTTCGTTATCCAGATCGGTTTCCTGAATTTCTTTGTCGTCAGGATTGTTTTTCTTCTGCTCTTCCAGGTTCGCACGGATCGCTTCGAATTCATTTTCGATCAGTCCTTGCGGCACATCAAAATCCTGACCATCGGAAATCACGTCCAACAAGGCGCGCTTCAGGCGCATGCGCGACATATTTTTGTATTCGCGTTCCTGCTCCTCACGGATCGCGGCACGCAAATCATCCAAGTCGGTTTTGCCCATCTTCTTGGCAAGTTCATCATCAACCTTGGCAGGCTCAGACTTTTGCAGTTCGTGAACATCGACCGCGAACATGGTTTCCTTACCAGCCAAGTTTTCTGCGCCGTAGTCATCCGGGAATTTTACCTTAACGTCCACGTGGTCACCGGCCTTGGCACCAACCAATTGCTCTTCAAAGCCCGGAATGAAACTACCGGACCCGAGTTCCAAGGTGTAGCCTTCAGCCTTACCACCATCGAATTCAACGCCGTCGATTGTGCCGACAAAGTCGATGATCATCGCGTCGCCATTTTCGGCGGCGCGGTCTTCTTCGACCTTAACAAAGACCTTTTGGCCTTCGGCGATGTTTTCAATTGTCTTCTCGATGTCTTCATCGGGCGCATTGAGCACCAGGCGTTCCAGCTTAATTTTGGAAAAATCTATTTCTTCAAGATCAGGCAACAGTTCCAACCCGACGGTGAATTCCAGGTCCTTGCCTTCGTCGAACGAGGTCACTTCGATCTTCGGCTGGATGGCCGGACGAACGTCCTGTTCGGTGATCACTTGAGCGACCGAATCATTTACCGTTTGCTCCAATACCTCACCCATGACCGACGGGCCGTATTTCTTGCGCAACAGCGATTGCGGCACCTTCCCCGGGCGGAAGCCTGGGACGGAAACATTGGCGGCAATTTCTTTCAGCTTGGCATTGACGTTGTCTTCGATCGTAGACGCGGGAATTGAGACCGCGAATTCACGGACAAGACCCTCGGACTTGGTTTCAGTAACCTGCATGGATTTCCCAATTAAAGTAGTGTGTTGTTGTAAGAGTTATAGAAAAGAAACCGACCGAGGCCAGCATTTATTGCGCACTTATACCAAGGATCATCAATAATGACCCATAGAGATTGCGTATGCAGTCTGTCGGGTAGGAGAAGAACCGAAGACGATGCCTCGCATCGGCAAGGTTTTTCGACGCCCTCCGACGGGCTGCATACGCAACCGAAACGGCGGCTTCTCGCGACATTCGGACGGCGTCGCGTCCGTCTTGCGATGCCCCGCATCGCGGCAACGCACGGTCCTTGCCGAAAATCGCGGGAAGCCGTCTCTATGAGTCATTATTGATGATCCTTGGTATTAATTCAAAATTTGGTGCGGGCGAAGGGACTTGAACCCCCACGGCTTGCGCCACAGGTACCTAAAACCTGCGTGTCTACCAATTTCACCACGCCCGCTCAAAGCAGCATACAGGCCAAAAACACCCAGCCAGCACGCCATACGCGGAGGCCTTTATAGTGGTTTGTAGAGGCATGTCAAACGGGGGGATTCGCAAAGAAATTGAGGTGTCGGCTTACGGGCTTACATCTAAATTATGCAAGACTTGCGGTGTATTCAGCTTCTTACTATCTCTGCATTGTGATATTCCACAAAAGTTCAAGGTGAAGCATTGAAGAAGCCATTGAAATCCAAAGCCCTGAGCGAATTGATAGTCAAGAAATTGTCTATGATTGAAGATTGCCAGGGAATCCGAAACGTCGGCGTTTATCGACAGAATGGAGATCCTAATTGGAGATTGAGTGGCATCATCAATTTTGGTGATGAGTGTGATAGAAACTCTGTCTCCAACGCTTTACCGTTAATTGTCAAAAACCTTCAAGAAAAATTTAATCTGATATAGCTTTGTCACCAATTTACTCAAGCTATAACCAGCCAACCTACCTAAATCGTGGGGCGGTCACACAGCTAAGTGCGTCAAAAATTATGTGCATGACGTTAACATCCATTGAAAATGTACGATCATCATCTTTGCCTATGTGAATGACATCAGGCTCCATAAACCCGGTTACATACCCACGTCTCGTTTTACGACGCGAGCCGTCCTTGAACTTTGTTTCCGTGATATAGCTACCATCACCAAAGTAAGCATATTTCACCCAGGTCGAGAAGGATAACGTTCCCTGCCAAATTTTTTGATCATTAACATAGATAGTTGTTTCAGCCCCCAATGATTCGGATGGCGCTAAAATTAGCACGCGATTGGTGGTGCACGGTTGAGAAACGGCAAATATCGCTATGCCAATTAACGGTACGGCAATTCCGACGATGAAAATTCCAATTTTTTTTAGCATCAACCGTGCGACCCTTTATATCTTGTTGACTATAGAAACTTACTAGATATTCAAAACCATAACCACGGCGTCAGTCCACGAATTATAAATTCGGAACAGTACTTAATTAAAAGGGTCTTAAAACTTCGCGTTTTAAGCTCAAACACGGCTTCTCATACACGAAATTATAAACGCCACTACGGAAACCTCTATGCGTCACCCCAATTCCACCCCCGACCCTTCCATAATCCCAATTTGGAATGATAGGATGCGTCGCATGTTGAAATTACTGTTATTCGCTGTGGTCTTGTTTGCTTCCACGCCTATTGGTGCGGGGGGTGCTAATATGAATCGTTCTGAATGGGTTTTGACTAAAGAAATCTCGTTAGGCACCTATGTAATCCAAATTCACGGACATCAATTCCATCAAGCTGACGGCACCGTTTTTCATTCGGAAGACCGTCTTACAATCGAAAAGTCTGGCCGAATTGTGGAGACGGTAATTGAGCAGCGAATTGATATTGATCCAATAGAGATAATGAAACTTTATGGCGGGTCTCGCGTGACCGTTGGTGGCGACCTGACCGGAGATGGGATTCCTAATTTATTGGCGGTTTCTTACTCTGGGGGGGCGCATTGTTGCTTTCATTATTACGTTTATTCCCTGGGTAATAATTTTCAAAAACTCGATGAGCTAGAAGAGCATGACGCAAGCATCGAGTTTCTAAACCTTGATGATGACGCTGCATTAGAGGCCCAATCAAAGGATTATGTATTCGCGAATTGGTATGCGAGCTTTGGTTCTTCACCAGGACCGCGAATTGTATTTAAATTCGAAAATGGCAAGTACCGGATAGCACCCGATCTGATGCGGCGACCTTTAATTCCAGAAGAAGTGCTTAACCGCAAATCCTCAAAATTACGAACACGGGGTAGTTGGGGAAAATCCCCCAAACGGCCTTACGATCCAAATGTATGGGAGGTAATGTTAGACCTGATCTATACGGGACACTATGCCCGTGCGTATCATTTTCTTAACGAGGCATGGCCTCCGTCAATGGTCAGAAAAGAACAGTTCCGTCATGAATTTTTTGAGTGTCAACTCCGCCGGAGTGCTCATTGGTTTGATATCGCAAAAATGAACAATGTGCCCGCCGAAGCACCCTCACCTAATTGCCCACCTTGCCCAGAATGCGAATAAGCAAGGCCCCGGCTCTATTCGCCGTTCTCAAAGACAACAGCAAATAGAGCTTTTTCGGGGCCAGTATTAAGAGTTATGGCGTTTTGTCGGCGGTAACTTTCTCAAATTGCCGTAATCGAGTTTCAACAGAAAGAAACTTTTTACGTAATTTCGGCGGAAATGAAGTTGGGTCCGATTTATAGCCATTCTTGGCAAGGTGGCCGAGGTATTGAGAAACCATTCCAGCGCCTTGCCTGTGAGCAGCGGCAAGTAAGCTACCCTTCGTTATTTTGAACTTTCCTTTTATTCCAGTGATTGGCTTGCCAACATGGATGTAAGTCTTCTTGCTTTTGAGCTGTTGCTTCATGCGGGAGAAATAATCAGCTAGAGCACGTTCTTGCACACCACCATTATCCAAAAATTCGTCCTTGGACTTGATCCCATACTTTCCTGTCCACTTGCCGTTTTTCATCATACCAATATCCTCAAGCGCGATTTCGGTAAATTGATATCGACCCAACGCAATCGACTTGTTATTTTTATCTTTATTTTCCGACCGATAATTCAGATCATTGCTTTCCAAGTTATGGATTTTGTTCTTGAAATCATCGGTATAAGGC
This sequence comes from Rhodospirillaceae bacterium, assembly GCA_018660465.1. Classification (NCBI taxonomy): domain Bacteria; kingdom Pseudomonadati; phylum Pseudomonadota; class Alphaproteobacteria; order Rhodospirillales; family Rhodospirillaceae; species Rhodospirillaceae bacterium. Next base: position 16,852 of record JABJKH010000070.1, on the reverse strand, counting down.
GATGTAAAATTCTGCGTCGATTGAGAAGACTTAAGCGCTGCTGGAACTTGAGCAACGAGCAATCCCAGATCAGGCTTCTTCACAACCTTAGCCGAAACATACCCCGCCATCTCATCTGGAATTCGGCTTTGGCGCTCTTCTGCGGTAGGGCGCAGCTTTAGTGCGGGAGTTGCCCGTGTGGGTTTTTGTGTGGTCAGCGGAATTTGGCCGGTGGTTCTTGGTTGCAAATCTGCTGACCCGATTTGGGGGAGTTTGCGCTCTTTTATTGGAGATTTGATTGTTTCGGAAGGGCTCACGCTAATGAGACTGGGTTCAGGTTCAGGAACGGGCAGCAGGACATTTTCCTGCTCAGGTGCCACCTCAGGTACTAGTTCTGGCACAATCGGAAATTGTTTCGCCAACGTCGAATTTGGTCCCCGTACAATGGCGTTGCCTCTTCTGATCCCCAGATTAAACTTTTCGGCTCGGGAAAGATTGGGATCAATGGCGGGTTCGTCGGGTTTTGGTAGAGGGCCCGAGAAGCCTGCCATAGGAAGCTGGTTCTCTGCCGCATTGTTGGCCATGTGACGGCGGGTGTTTTTAGGGAGCGTCCCCATCAATCCTGCCCGGAGTTGATGGCGATGATTGGTTTTCGGTTTGGCGATAATAAACATGGTTCGAGTTCTCTCATCCTGTTGTCAAAAGCGATGCCCTCCCATGCTTAAAAACAAGCTCATCACTTACGGATAAAGAGTTATTTAGTTATAAAAATCAATTGTTTATTTGAGAAAAAAATGTCGAGAATCCAAACCTGCATTTCGCGACTCGTAGCGCCTTGATCTAGCACAAAACAGGGTCAACGGTCGTTGAAGTTTTAGAGGAGCAGATTTCGCACAGTGGACAATTTAAGGGACATCTTGAAATTCGTAAATTATTCAAAAGCGCGCTAAACTCACCCCTTCGCCATCGCCCGCGCCTGGGCCGATGCACGCACCGTCCCATCACTCGTATACGCTTCGTGGTTGTCGTCGATTTCTGAGAGGTCGTAGAGGTAGTTGACCATCATGCCGGCGGACTGTTCCAGGCCCTTGGGCGACGGGTCGGCCATCCAGTTGAGGCGTTCGATGCGGGACCCGTTGGTCAGGTGGAAGTGGGCAACGGAATCGAGCGACGTGCCGCGCGGATGTTTTACGTTGATCAGGTAATGGGCGGCCATACGTAGGAGAGGCTCGGATAAAGCCTGAGCCAGCTCAGCATCTTCAGCCCAGTCCGTGCGGCTAAGAAAGGCCAGCAGGCGGTGATCTTCCCGGCCCATGCGCTTGCCTTGCTCGGCCAGGTTTTTTAGATCGCCCTTGGTCAGATATGCGCCTTCGCCATCGGCCAGCTGTTTGCTCAGCCAAGCGCGGAACCCGGGAATGGGAGACAGTGTTGAAAATGTCCGTAACTGTTTGAACTCTTTAGATAAATTATCGACAACGCGTTTAATTAAGAAGTTACCGAAGCTGATCCCGGCGAGGCCCGCTTGGGCACTTGATATCGAATAAAATATTGCTGTGTCGGCGGTGTCCGGGTCCTGCGCGGGAGCGTCCTTATCCAGAAGTTCAGCGACATTCCCGGCCAAGCCATTCACCAGCGCGACCTCAACAAAGATCAGCGGCTCATTCGGCATGCGAGGGTGGAAATAGGCAAAACAGCGCCGGTCCGATTCCAATCTGTTTTTCAAATCCTGCCAGTCGCGAATGGCGTGCACGGCTTCGTATTGTACCAGTTTCTCAAGTAAAGCGCCGGGGGCCGAATCCCAAGAAATCTGTCTGAGTTCCAGAAAATCAACATCGAACCAAGTGCGAAGTAAACTGCGCAGGTCTTGTTCGAGTCCATTCAGGTCTGGATCATCCTCCTTGAAACTCCTGAGTTCCTCTCGCAGGTCGACGAGGAATTTTACCCCCGCAGGCAGGCCATTGAATTGAGTCAGAAGCGTAATTCTTGGCGCGATCAAGGCCCGTTGGAGCACCGCCAATGCACGCCGCCCTTCGTCGCCCGGCCCCGCTGCGGCGCGGTATCCTTCAACCGCCGCATCCACGGTCCTCGGATTAATATCAAAATCGGCTGCCAAAATTTTCAAAAATTTCTTCCGGCCTGTGGTGTTCAACGCCAGATACGCCTCCCCCAAGGCCGCCGCTCGACCGCGGGCAGAGACTTCACCGCCCTTTGTACTTAGGCAGGCTTCCATCTGTTCGCGCAATAGCTTCGCATCGCGTTTCGGCAGATCAGGGTTCATACTGGCGACAGACGCGTTAAAATCGCCCCCGGCCATACCGCGCCAGGCTTTTTTCAATTTAGAGAGCGTAAATTCGAAGACCACCGATTTATTCCTATTTTATTATTTTTCAATTAGTTAATTAATTTTATTAATCTATTACATTAAATTATTAAGTGCCTCTGGTAAGGCCTCCACCAAGTCCTCCGCAACGAGTCCACTATCACAAATAGCACCTGTTTCCCCATGGAGCCATGACGCAGTTGCAGCGGCGTCGAAAACATCCATTCCCTGCGCCATCAATCCCGCTGCAATTCCCGCCAGCACGTCGCCTGATCCCGCCGTTGCCAGGGTCGCCGGAGCATGGGCATTAATCACCGCGCGTCCGTCTGGGTGCGCGATGACGGTATCGGGTCCCTTCAGCAAGACCACCGCACCGCTGATTTTTGCGGCTTGCCGAGCGCGCGCTAGCTTATCCCCGGTTACGTCGAATACTCTTTTGAACTCCCCCTCGTGCGGCGTCAAAAGGGTGTCGTTGGAACACTTATCGAACAACGCCTGAGGATCGTCCTGAAACACCGTCAACGCGTCGGCATCGACCACGACCTTTCGCTCGCCGTCCAATGCGATCAGTGTTTGGGCCCGAGTATCAGATGTAATGCCCGCACCGGGTCCTACGACGACCACATTGCGCCTGGGGTCGGCCACAGCGGCAGCAAAACCGTCTGCGCCATTGGCCTTGGTGATGAGAGTCCCAGGATCACCGGCGGCATAAACATCAAACGCCTCAAACGGGGCCGCGATGGTGACCAACCCTGCCCCCACCCGACGACAAGCACGCGCCGCCAGCCGCGCCGCGCCCGTCATCTCAGCGCCGCCCAGAATCACGGCATGCCCCCGACTGTATTTGTTGAAGCGACCATCTGTGGCCACAGTTCTGGGCAAAAGATGCTGCCAAAGCTTTGGAGCGTTCAGGTACAGGGTCGGTTTGATCGTATATAAAACCTGCTCCGGCGTACCGATATCCGTCACCACCAAGTCACCGCACAGGCTACGGGCTGGCATCATGTAATGCCCTGGCTTAGCCCTAAAAAATGTTACGGTAAGACCAGCTTTTGGCGCGCTGCCAAGGATTTCCCCCGTATCACCGTGAACACCGCTCGGCACATCAATCGCGACGCAGGTGAGATTTTTGGCGTTTATGCATTCGATGAGTGCTGCGGGTTCCCCCTCCAGGGGCCGTGTCAGCCCTGCGCCAAACAATCCGTCCACCACCAGGGAACAGCCATCGAGAACAGCTAGGTCTAGAGGAAGCACCTCGCCATGCCAGCGGTCCGCATTGGCCGCTGCATCGCCCTTAAGCGCATCCCGCGCCCCCAACAACCCAAGCTTAATCGGCCATCCCGCCCGCGCCAGATACCGCGCGACAACAAAACCATCCCCGCCATTGTTGCCGGGCCCACACAAGATCGCCGTCGGTTGGGTAGGGTACCGCCGCATGATCTCACCGGCAATCGATGCCCCAGCCGCCTCCATCAGTTCAAGCCCAGAGACACCGGCATCCATTGCCAACTGGTCCGCAAGGTAGGATTGTTCAACGCTGAGGAGGGCGTTTTCGGGCACGGGAAATTCCTTTTTCCTATTAACTCCTGGCAATATCCTACACTATCCAGGATTGGTACATAACTTCAGTCAAGAATAGCGCGGAAATATAATGCTCGATAAATGGGACCTCAGATTTCTCGATCTCGCCAAGCATGTTTCATCGTGGTCGAAAGACCCGTCGACGAAGGTTGGCGCAGTGCTGGCGAATTCAGAAAACCGGCGCGTTATCTCCGTCGGCTTTAATGGATTCCCTGCAGGTGTTGAAGACCTGGAAGAACGCCTGGAAAACCGAGAAATTAAATACGAGATGGTCGTCCACGCCGAGCAGAACGCCCTTTTGTTTGCAGGCGACAGGGCCGCTGGTTGCACGCTGTACGTCTACCCCCTGCCGCCGTGCGCACGTTGCGCCGTGACGATCATTCAGGCCGGCATCGTCCGCGTGATCTCCCCAAAAACAGACCGAGATAAATGGGGCGAGTCTTCGCGAATTGCCGAGACCATGTTTTCTGAGTCCGGGGTTGAATTAGAGTACGCAGATATGGAAGTTTCTTAGCACTAGGGAAGCTTCTTCGATCAAAATTGTGTCTGCCAAACCATCCATACCCAGGCCATTCCTAACAACACGGCAAGAAAAACACTCCGCCACGCACCAACCCGTGGTGCGGGCTCAATTGATTGATCAATTAATTTGTGACCGTTGATCATAGCCTTAATTAAATTTTCACCGGTCAAAATTCCGTCAAAGATGACTCCGGCCACGTGAATAGCCACAAGCACCATTAAAAAATTGGCGAATCCTTCATGCACATCTTCTGCGATCTTCGCTATCCAACTCGGCATCCCACTAAAGAACGGAATAATCGCCCCTTCATCGACCCCTGCCGCCATTCCCGTCACCACAACCACAGCCAAAGTAGCAAGTATTGCCAAGATCATGAGACCGCCAAGCGGGTTGTGACCAATATACCTAGGCGGAGAAAGGCGCATTAGTTTACGGGCATAGGATCGAATGACCGACCACGGACGAACAAAGTCCCAAAACCGCGCGTAACGGTTTCCCACCACGCCCCAAAAAAGGCGGAAAACAACCAGTAAACCGACGACATAACCTAAATAAGTATGGAGGATAAAAACTGGGATGTCGTCTTCACCGGTGAAGAAGGCAACAAATACAGTAATCACCAGGGTCCAATGAAATATACGTGTCGGAAAATCCCAAATTTCCACGGATTGAGTCGGCGGAGGCACGTCCTGTTCAATTCTTCTCATAATCGTCGAGCAATTTTTAGGCAGCAGGTTTGCTTGTGGAAATCCACGGCTGCATGGCTTTTACAGTTGCAGAATTCGCGGGAATTGGTTGCCTCCATTGAGGCCCAAACATGTTCGGCGAGTTCCAGTCGTTTTCCCCGAATTTTTCAGGTGCAACTTTAGCACTCAAAAATTGGTAACACTTTGACCTCCGTCAACTTTTTGGCGATTACCAACGAAATTTTTGCTCATAAGGACTAGTACGAACGTATTAGGCCTTGCGCATATCTAAGAATGTCAATTAGAACGATTAAGCATATATTTTTCTGCGGTTACTGTTTAATGACGTTCGGAATTTTATGGCTAATTTATTCATCCTTTGCGGCGACACTTCACTTAAATCGTCTCAAATATATAGAACATTCGGGTCTGCCATAAATAGGCAATTTAAAGCCAACGGCCGACCTCAAAATTGAAAGAGACGATTCCCTTACTGTGATAATTGTTGAATGTTTCTCGTCCTCTGTTGTTAGAAGCCGTAGCTGCCGGTCCATCCTGTCTTTGGTTCGGAAAATAGTGCTTGGGGCCGCCGTGTCGCTAATGCTGCTGGGCACGGCAACGGCGGGTTATAAAGAAGCAACCATCGCCGCGAAGAAGGGCGATTTCGTCTTCGCCTTGCGAGAATTCACGGAATTGTCCAGTCAGGGAGACGCACCGTCACAGTACGCACTTGGCGTTATGTACCATTTTGGACGCGGCCAGCCCCGAAATTTTGAAGAAGCCCAGAAGTGGTACCGCATGGCGGTTAAGTCAGAATACGCGCCAGCGCTCAATAACTTGGCGACCATGTATCGGTTTGGTCAAGGCGTGAAGATAGATCACGGATTAGCCTTCAAAATGTATAAAGTGCGGCAGAAGGATCCGCACTCGCGACGTTTAATGTGGGGGCGATGTACGCCAAAGGGCTCGGCACGGAGAAAAGTCTGCGCAAGGCCGCGATCTGGTATTATAAGGCTGCCAAAAAGAACTCTCCCAAGGCGCAATACAAGCTTGGAACCCTATACGAAAATGGAATTGGTGTGCCCAAAGATCAGGAACGGGCAAAGGCGTGGTACGAAATTTCGGCGAAAAAGGGCTATAAGAAATCCAAGGCTGCGCTAAAGCGACTCGAAACAAAGAAATAATTTTTTTAACTGGCCGTATTTTTCCCCACTTCACGGAAAAGACATTGAATGACCGCCACTCTTTGTCTCAGATTTTCAATGTGGCTTTTTAGTTTATCGCCAGACAGTTTTTCCCCAGAATTCGTTGCCGCGCTGGAGTTTCGTTCGTACACATCTTCCATCTTTAGCAGTTGGAAGGACCATTTTTTTATGTACCCCTCCCAGTCGCCATTCCGCTTTTCGACGACGTGACGCACGACCGATAAGTGAGTGTTATTTTGCCACCAATCGACTTTGGGGATCTTGCCGCATGCGCTTTTAGCAATCCAACTATAATCCGGCGGGCTCTCGGGAATTTGAGAAGTTTCTTTGGTGGGTCCATACATCCAATAGCCCGCCCCCAGAACCCCCAAGATCACCAAGCCCAGAACCAAGACAAACCGACCCGGCTTGGCCTCCCCCACGACTTCCGAATTCGTCGACCCGGCCCCTAAATTCATGAACCCTTGATCCTTCGCATCTGCCGAGCGACTGATAATATTACGAATTCTCAAGACTAATTCGCGGGGGTCAAAAGGCTTCGTCACATAATCATCGGCACCAAGCCCTAATGCGGCCAATCGATCATCAACGCGCGTGCGGGCAGATGCGACAATAATCGGAACGCTGGAAAAATTTCTGATCTGTTCGGCAACAAGAAGACCATCCTCATCCGGAAGCCCCAAATCCAGAAGCACAAGATCAATTCGTTTATTTGTTATGCTGGCAATTGCTTCTTGAGCCGTCAGGGCTTGTTCGACGGCATAGCCCTCCGCTTCAAGGTGAAGCTTTAGAAACGACTGAAGATCCTCATCGTCTTCGACCGCTAAGATGGTTTCCTTGGGTCCTGATGCTACGTCGGCCATCAAAGTTCTTTTCATAAATTAAATTTACAGAAACGACTAAATACCTGGTACATCCCCGGTACATCGCAAGACCTTAGTCCCAAATTGATTAATAAATTGGATTTAATAAAAACCGTTACATCGGAGGCGGCAGTTCGGGGTCTAAGCCCAACAGGAACGCGCCAACCGCTTGAAAATGCGTCTTTCGGCCTTGGGATTGTTGCGTCAGGGTATGCATGTCACGAAAACGCCGCTCCATTCGATTGCCCTTGAAGATCGCTGTCGCCCCTACCGCATCGTAGATCGTATCAACAGCAGCCTTGGCTTCGTGGATGCTATACGTAGTCGCGAGGCGAAGCCGCATGTGGGACGGCATTGTCAGTTCTCCCTTATCAATCACGTCGGCCCAGACTTCGCGGGTTTCGTTCAGCATGTAGGCGCGCGCTGAATTGATCCGCGCGTGACTTGTGGCGACGTCTGACTGGACCAGTTGATTTTCGGCCAGGGTGTTCCGCATACGGTAGGGTTTCTTTTCAGTCGCCACCTCAATGAACTCATCAAGCATGCTGCGCGCAACGCCCAATGCCACGCCGGCGAAACCGATGGAGTGCATAACACCTGAGGGAATAAAAAACAGTGGCTCGTTATAGCGCCGTTCTTCGGGGATATAATTGCGATCAATGGCGTAGTTTTTGGGGACGAATAAGTCTTTCACCGAATAACCATCACTGCCAGTACCGCGCATGCCCATAACATTCCAGATGTCGATCCGTTCGGCCTTGTCCACCGGGAACAACATGGCGCGATAAATGGTCGAGCCATCAGGCAATTCAATGGTCGTGCGCCCACCCAACCATGTCGCATGATGGCTGCCGCTGGCAAAGCGCCACGTTCCGGTAACAATGTAGCCATCGTCACGGACCTCCACCTCCGCTGACCCAGGCCCCCACGCAATCACCGCTGCCGGATCATTGGTCCAAATTTCATCAGCTACTTCCGCATCCAGGAAGGCCGAAATAATGGCGCAGCCGTTGGCTTGGCCGATGCACCACGCCGTACTCGCATCATGCTCCGCCAAGGCCGACACAATTTGGAAGTACGCGGGTGGATCAACCTCTTCCCCGCCATAGACCTTGGGCAGCGCCAGGCGGAAGAATTTCTCCGCATGCAAGATTTCTAACAGGTCGGCAGGCAGTTCCTGACCTGCCTCGACCTGTTCCGCAGCCTCCCGAATGGCAGGGGCAGCGCGGGCAACACGGGCGAGGTATTCTGCGACATCGGTCTCTTGAATTGTCATGTCTTCTCCTCAGGCGTTGTACGGCTGCGACCAAGAAACTTCGTCGTACCCCGGACCATAGGCCCGGTTCGTTTGATCCGGGTTACGATTAATGAAGGTTCGACCATAAAGCGGATGGGTCATTGAGCGCACCTCGTGCTCCAGTTCATAAAGCTTCTCGCCCGTATCAGGATCGACAATATCGACACAGCGATACTGATACTGATTGCTCTCTTGGGTGATCAGCCCCCTCTCCTTCAGGCGTTCATGAGGGCCAGAGAAATCACCGACATAGAACTGCATGTGGTGGCCATCATAAGCCGGCAGGTCTTCATCGGTTTCGCGGAAGACGAACTCCTGATAGCTGCCAACCGATATCCGCGCGACCGTTTGACTTTCCATCGAGACGGCAGCGTCAAATATATCGCGGTAGAAACGCCCTATTCCGTCTGCTGTACCAGGGGGAACTTTATATTCAACGTAGGCAACACCAAGCTGCACCGGGCCAAACTGAGGGTCCGGTGCATAGACTCTGAATTCATTGCCCCAGGGACAGATGACATCGACGCGGTCGTTAGATTTTGTAAAGTCGAATTTGGTATCTGCCAAATCACCCTGAACCAACTCCAAGCGATCTACGAGCGACGTGAGATTAGGAATCACCAACCCCGTGTGACCGCGAATGACCTGTGGTTTCTTCACTGGCATGTGAATTTGGCTGCGGCCAATGTTGACCCACATGTTCATAACACCCGTCATCAAAAATGGATCGCGGGTGAAGCCCATACCGGTAAGGTAAAACAAAATCGCCAGCCGCTGGTCCGGCACAGTGACATTGACGTGCTCTAGGCCGACGATGTTGCCCAAGTCTTCGGCACTGCGATCAAATGTATCTCCCACAGCATCCCCCTGTTTCGTTGACCCTATTAGTCTAGATTTCTAACAACCCGAGACGCAAGGTCGCTTAGGTCTTTACTCCCAAGCAGTGCAAGGTTTCGATGGATTTCGTCTTGTAAAAGATTAATCGCGTGGGCGACGCCGGGTTCCAAAGCAAGGCCAGCTGCGAACAACATCGGGCGGCCAACGAAGATGAAGTCTGCGCCTAGGGCCAAGGCCTTGATCACGTCGCTGCCGCGCCGAATGCCGCCGTCAAATAGGATCGCCATGTCGCCTTTTTTAGCGGCGATCTCGGCCAGAACCTTCAGTGGGGGAATCGCCGTATCAAGCTGCCGCCCGCCGTGATTGGAAACAAACAAGCCATCGAGGCCGACTTTTGAGGCGACCTTTGCGTCTTCTCCCGACAACACCCCCTTGATCAGAAGCTTGCCCTGCCAATGGTCGCGCAGCCATTTCAGATCCTCCCAATCCAAGCCATCGCGGGCGTGTTTCCGCTCTGGCGTACCCATTGAGATCATCGAAATCCCCCTGCCCGCCCCAGTATTTTCCATGTGCGGCATGCCGGTGCTCAGGAGGGTTCGGAAGAAAGTTTCAAACAACCAACGAGGATGGGTTGCTCCATCGAATAGCACCTTTAAGTTCGGCTTGATCGGATAGGTGAAGCCCGCCCGCAGGTTCCCGGCCCTGTTGCCGCCGACGGGAACATCGACCGTAATGACCAAATTACGAATGCCCGCGTTCCAGGCCCGGTCGGCAAGTGCGGCCATAAGGTCTCTGGACGTCTCCACATAAGCCTGAAACCAAACATCAGGGTTGGCGGCAGCCACTTTTTCCATAGAAATCAAGGCGCTGCCGCTCATCACGTAGGGAATGTTCGCCTTCTTTGCGGCGCGCGCGAAGTTCAGATCAGCCTCAAACCCAAACATCGCGCTGGCCCCCATGGGGGCAATGCCGAACGGCGCGTCATAGGTCTTATCGAACAAGTTCCGCGACGTTGAGCGTTCCGTAACGTCATTCAGAACCCGAGGCTTTAACCAATAGTCGTCAAACGCCCGCCGGTTTCCTTCTCTCGAAACATTGTCTTCAACGCCCGTCGATATAAACTCCCACAACGCCCGCGGTAAAAACGACCGCCCCAGCGGCTCTAAATCCTCCAGGCACATGACATGACGCAGACGGTGGGGAACGGACATCGTGAGCTTTTCTCTTAAAGTTGAGGGGATGATTTTAATCAAAGACGTGTGCATTATTCTTATTTCGGGCGCAAGGGTTGAATTTATTTGAGGGATCGTGCCCAATGCTAGGAACCAAACGACTTCCAAAATCAGGGGAACCACAATGAGCGACGACCTGGAACAAAAAGCTGCCGATCTAAAACGCGATGCCAATCACTTTCACCGGTGGCCGACGCCGGGCAAGATTGAGGTCACCCCGACCAAACCCTTGGCAAACCAAAGGGATTTGGCGCTGGCGTATTCGCCGGGCGTTGCTGCCCCTTGTGAATTGATCGTCGCGGACCCGGCAGAAGCCTTCAACGTCACGGCGCGCGGCAACCTTGTCGGCGTGATTACCAACGGCTCCGCCGTGCTGGGTCTCGGTAACATTGGTGCCCTTGCCTCCAAACCCGTGATGGAAGGCAAAGGCGTTCTATTTAAGAAATTCTCCGGTGTCGATGTATTTGACATTGAGATCGATGAAGCCGATCCAGAAGAGTTCATCAAGGTCGTCAAAGCCTTGGAGCCGACCTTTGGCGGCATCAACCTTGAAGACATCAAGGCCCCCGATTGCTTCACCATCGAAGACGGGCTCAAAGACCAGATGAACATCCCGGTCTTCCATGATGATCAACACGGCACGGCAATCACCGTCTGCGCTGCATTGATCAATGGTCTTAGACTGGTCGACAAAGAACTCGACAAGGTCAAAGTTGTGACCTCTGGTGCGGGTGCCGCGGCAATTTCAAGTATCAATCTTCTGGTTAGCCTGGGCGTTCCCGTTGACAACATCACCATCACCGACCGTAAAGGCGTGGTCTACGTGGGGCGCGAAGGCCACATCGATGCTTCCAAAAAGGTCTATGAGAAAGACACCACGGACCGCACCTTGGCCGACGCGCTGGAGGGGGCCGACGTCTTCCTAGGCATGTCAGGCCCCGGCGTGATGGACGCGGATATGGTCAAATCCATGGCCAGGGACCCCTTGGTCATGGCCCTCGCCAACCCGAACCCTGAGATCGAACCCCACATTGCCATGGCGGCGCGGGACGACGTGATCATGGCGACGGGACGGTCCGACTATCCCAATCAAGTCAACAACGTGCTGTGCTTCCCGTATTTATTCAGGGGCGCGCTGGACTGCGGTGCAACGACGATTAACGAAGAAATGAAACGTGCCACGGTGTATGCCATCGCGGACTTGGCCAAGGCTGAGTCGTCAGAAGTCGTCGCTGCTGCGTATGTTGGCGAAAAGCTGGCGTTTGGTCGGGAATACCTGATCCCCAAGCCATTCGATCCCCGCCTTATCCTGGAAATCGCCCCTGCTGTTGCGAAGGCGGCGATGGACAGTGGTGTTGCCAAGCGCCCGATTGAAGATTTCGATGCCTATCGTTTGCAACTGGAACGCTTTGTCTACAAATCCGGCATGGCGATGAAACCGGTGTTTGAGCAAGCCCGCGCCAATCCAAAGCGCGTGGTCTATGTCGAAGGCGAAGACCGTCGCGTACTGCGCGCAGTTCAGGTCTTGGTCGACGATGGCGTCTGCAATCCAGTCCTGATCGGCAATCCTTCGGTGATTGATGCGACCGCAACCGAATTAGGCCTTCGCGCCAAACCCGGCGAAGATTTTGAGGTTATTGATCCAGAAAACTTCGCTGAATCAGACAGTTATGCCGCAACCTACGCAGCGAAAACCGGCGTCTCTGCCGAGGAAGCCGCGACCGCTGTTCGTACCATTCCCACAGCCATCGCCTGTTTGATGGTTGATGCGGGGGATGCAGATGCGATGATTGGCGGCGCGCTTAATCCTTATTATGATCACCTGCGTCATGTCCATAAGATCGTCGGACGCAAGGACGGCGTTGATGAACTGGCCAGCCTAAGCGTGCTGATCATGCCGCAGAAAGAAACCGTGTTCATGTGCGACACCCAAGCGACCTCAAACCCATCGCCTCAAGCCCTTTGCGACATGACTCTGCTGGCGGTCGAGCAAATCAAACGCTTCGGGATCACCCCGCAGGTGGCGTTGTTGTCCCATTCCAACTATGGCTCTGCAGATACGGGGTCTGCGACCAAAATGCGCGATGCGTTAGAACTCATTAGAAAGGCCGATCCTGACTTGATGGTCGATGGTGAAATGCAAGGTGATGCAGCGTTCAGCGACTCTATTCGCAGCCGCCTGAACCCTGATTCTGCACTTGAAGGTGAGGCTAACCTACTGGTCATGCCGACGTTGGATGCTGCTAACATTTCATACAATTTGCTAAAAACGATGGGAGCCGCGACCTCAATCGGCCCCATCCTGCTGGGTGCGGCCAAGCCTGTCCATATCGTGACGACGAGTGTGACGTCCAGGGGCTTGGTGAATATCTCTGCCTTAGCGGTAGTGGATGCCCAGGGTTGATTAGCGCCCGGTTAATTAAAGCCCGGTTAATTAGAGCCCGGCGAAGAAAGCCCCCCTCGCCTTTCCACCGGCGAGGATAAACGCCATGTCGGCACCGCCGAGGAAGAAGGTTATGCCTTGCTTGGCGAAGCCCGGCAGGATTGCTTCATCATAGACGCCGCCAAGCCCGGACCACTTTCCAGCCCCGGACGCTGCATCAGCTATTTTACCGATTGCCGCAATGAAGTCAGGGTTCTGGAACTGGCCTGGAATGCCCATGGTCGCCGACAGATCGGAGCCACCGATGAGCAAAATATCAACCCCTTCGACGGCCGCTATATCCGCCGCTTGCTCAACCGCCTCCGGGGTCTCAATCATCATCACGATTAGGGTTTCTTCGTTCAGGCCCTTCATCAAAATCTCGGGCGGCAGGTTTTCGTATTCCAGTTGTGGTCCGCCATAGGCCAAAGATCGACTGCCAACCGGCGGATACCGGCATGCACCGACAAAACGCCGCGCTTCATCCGCATTTTCCACATGGGGGAACACCACCCCTTGCGCACCGGCATCCAAGATCCGCGTGGCGCGGGTGGTATCGCCTTCCGGCACACGAACAATGGGGCTGACACCTGTCGGCAGTGACGCCGCACAAACCTGCCCCGCCACATCCAAGTCCATCGTCGAATGTTCGAGATCAATAAAAATCCATTGAAAGCCACAAGCCTTGGCGATCTGCGGAATTTCCACCGTGCGCAGGCGGCTGACGTTTAAGCTCGCCACGATTTTGCCCTCAGCGAGACGCTTTTTTACTTGGTTTTTGACGACGGCCATAGTCAGAATCCTCCCTAAGACGATTAACCAGTCGCTACTTTGCGTGTCCTTGCACAATAAATCAAATTGTTGACGCGCTCACCGACTGATACGGTTCATCCCATCGATCACACGGAAACGGAAATTCTCTTATGGCACGCCTTACATCTGTCCCTGACGGGCTCATCCACTGCCCCATCACACCCTTCACAGCGAACAACGAAATCGACCTGGATACGTTCGCCAAGATCGTTGAATTTTTGCTGCGCCAAGACGCGGGGTCGTTGTGCTTGAACCTACATTTAGCTGAAAGCCTCAACCTGACCTTGGACGAACGAAAGCGTCTCACCAAAGCCGCGGTCGAAGTCGCTGCAGGGCGCGCACCGGTTATTGTTAACGTCAGCACCCCCGGCACCGATCAAGCGATTGATCTGGCCCGCCATGGCGAAGAAGTCGGGGCCGATTGCATCATGGCCATCGCGCCTTATTACTGGAAGCCACCTGCCGAAGGTCTGTACGAGCACTTCGCGGCAATCATGTCTGCCACGGACTTACCGTTCATTGGCTATAATTCACCAATGATTATGGATGGGGTCGGTATCTCACCGGAAATCCTCACCCGATTAATGGAACGTTTTCCCCAATTCATCGGCATCAAGGACGCCAGCCATAACTGGGAGACATTCTTGGAACTCGGTCGCGCCGCCAGAAAATTAAAGCCGGAATTTGGCCTTTTCGTCGGCACCGAATGGATGATCCCGAGTTTGACCCTTGGCGGCAATGCCTGCATGTCTGTGTTTGGCGGAATTGCTCCGAATTTCATTAATGCGTTTTATAAGGAAGTCACCGAAGGCAATCTTAAAACTGCGCTGGAAATGCAATACAATTACTCAGAAATCTACCAAGTCACAAAAGTCGAATACCCAGGCCCGACAAAAGCCATGTGGGAAATTATGGGCCGCCCTGTTGGGCCCCCGCGCCGTCCTCAGCGTCCGGTTTCCGCTGAGGGTCGGAAGATGATGGAGGCAATGTTGGACCGCATGGGACTATTGGATACAGAACCTCATGGCTGGTAAGCGCAAAAAGACTAAAGATGTCCCTGGCTTTTTTCAGGTCGGGCGCATCCTGCACCTAGAACATTTCAACCATCGGGTGCCGGACCAAGATACCGCGACCGTCTTTTTCATGAACGGGCTGGGCCTGACCCGCGATCCGTATCAACGAACGGACGAAACCAATATGGGGGTCAATGTCGGGTTTCAGCAGTTGCACCTGCCGCGCGATGGCGAGACCCACCGGTTCGACGGGGTGATCGGGCTCGTGGTTCCGGACCTTCCCGTCATCAAGGCCCGCCTCAAGATGCTAAGGGACAAAAAGAAATTCAAGAACACGCCGTATCGATACAAAGAATTGACGAAAAAATCCGCCCTCGTCACCAGCCCCTTCGGAACGAATTTTCGGCTACACCAAGCAGGCTCGATCCCTTTCAATAAGCCGCTTGGCATGCCCTATATCGAACTCATGATTCCGCTTGGAAAGGCCAAGGGCATTGTCAATTTTTATCAGAAGGTCATGGACAGCCCAGCGCGGCTCCGCAAAGCCGGCGGGCAGACGGTGGCAGAGGTGGTCATGGGCCCCTATCAGCATTGCCGCTTTGTCGAGAAGGAACTTGATAGCTACGATCTTTTCTCCTTTCACATCGCGATCTTCGTTTCCCATTTCGACGATACCCACGAGCGCCTGAGCGACTTGGGTGTAGAATTTTTAACCGTTCGGGATCATTTGCGCTTCTGGGATAAAATGGTCGATCCGGACACAGGGGAGCACTTGCTCACCTTGATGCATGAAACCCGCAGCATCTACCACCCTGATTTTATGCACGCCTACACCAACCGCTGGCAAATGAACCACGACCCCTTCGCCCATCAAGCGTATGCGGCGAACTATCTGATGAAAAACTTGGGTCGGGTTTAGGCGCTAATCTTACTCAATCACATTGCCCGGCGTTGCCACGCCGCCGTGGCCCATGCGGTCTGGGTGGGAACGTTCGTATTGTTTTGGGTAGCGCAGGTCAGCGCCGAGTTCGTAGGCAGCTGTCCAGGGCCAGCGGGGGTTATAGAGCATCATGCGAGCAAGGCCGACCATGTCGGCGTCGCCCGCTTGTAAGATCGCTTCAGCCTGTTTTGGTGTGGTGATTTGGCCGACGGCGATGACCTTCATTTTTACTTCGGCCTTCACCGCAGCGGCAAAGCCGACTTGAAAGCCGGGCCCGGATTCAATTTCTTGCTCCGGCACCAACCCGCCAGAAGAAACGTCAATAAAATCGCAGCCCAAGCCATCCAGACGCTTGGCCAACTCGGTTGTCTGTTCGACATCCCAGCCGTCTTTGATCCCATCGGTTGCGGAGACGCGAATGCCCAAAGGTCGATCGTCCGGCCAAACGCTTCTGATGGCCTCAAACACCTCGGTCGCTAAACGCAGGCGGTTATCCAAGGCCCCCCCGTATTGATCGGTACGCTGATTGGTTATAGGCGATAGGAATTCGTGGAGCAGATAGCCATGCGCGGCATGAATTTCGATGACGTTCACCCCGGCCCGTTCGGCGCGAATAGCAGACTCCCGAAACATGCCGACAATATCTTGAATTTCAGCTGTTGTGAGTTCTCTGGGAACCGGCCAACCCTCACGAATGGCAATAGGTGACGGTGCGACGGCTTCGTATCCGCCTTCGTCCAAACCAAGCTTGCCACCGCCCAGCCAATGCGGTCGCGACGACGCCTTGCGCCCGCCATGACACAGTTGCACGCCGAAGGCACCAGCGCTGTTTTCGTGGAAAAATTTGCTAATTCGGCCAATCGCTGCCTCTTGTTCGTCGGTATACAGCGCCAGACTCGCAGGATTATTGCGGGCAATTGCCTCCACATAACACGATTCGGTGAACACCATGGCAGCCCCAGAGACGGCAAATTGCCCCAGATGCATGATATGCCAATCACCCGCCACACCTTCGTCGGCGGAAAATTGAGTCATCGGCTCAACAACAATTCGGTTGGGCAAGGTCAGGCCTCGCATCGTCACGGGTTCAAACAGTCGAATAGTCATCAATCAGCCTTCTTAGATCGGATTAGTCGAAACG
>JABJKH010000069.1 GCA_018660465.1 Rhodospirillaceae bacterium | reverse complement strand
TCATTTGGGAGACATGGCCTTTTCCATTGCTGGTCCGACCAAGAGTTGTGTCATGGAATAGAACTGGCTGTCTATCGGCCGTCAACTTAACGTCAAATTCGACACACTTTACCCCCAGATCCGCTGCCTTATTGATCGACGCCCGGGAATTTTCAGGCGCATAACCGCACGCCCCCCGGTGACCAATTACCCAGGGCATTTGATCATCCTTTGAACCTTGATTCATGCTCCGCAACCTTTTTTGACCCATTATGATTGTCGCACACCCATTTAAGGGTTCTAATTAAAGCGTGACCAGAAATATAAACGTGAGGATGTCAGATGGCCAATTCGTTGAAGCAGCAATCGCTCGACTATCACATGCTTCCCATCCCCGGAAAACTTTCCGTCGTCGCCCGGAAGCCGCTCGCCAATCAGCATGATCTCTCACTCGCGTATTCCCCAGGTGTCGCCTTTGCCTGCGAAGCCATAGTTGAGGACCCTGCGAATGCCGCCTTAATGACGGGACGGCAAAACTTAGTCGGGGTTATTACCAACGGCACAGCAGTCCTGGGCCTTGGCGCGATCGGCGGACTGGCCTCCAAGCCCGTCATGGAAGGCAAAGCCGTCTTGTTTAAGAAATTTGCCGGTGTGGATGTTTTTGATATTGAAATCGAAGAACGTGATCCGCATAAACTAGTCGAAATTATCAAATCTCTGGAACCCACCTTCGGAGCCATCAACCTTGAAGATATCAAGGCCCCGGAATGCTTTATCGTGGAGAGCGAACTCCGCAAACAAATGAAAATACCGGTCTTCCATGACGACCAACATGGCACCGCGATTACCGTCAATGCGGCTATTTTCAATGCGCTTCGGGTCGTTGATAAGCCGATCGAAAAAGTAAAAGTCGTCTCCACCGGTGGCGGCGCAGCAGGTGTCGCGTGCCTAAACCTGCTGGTCAGCTTGGGCCTGCCAATTGAACAGATCCACCTGATCGACCGGGTCGGGCTGGTCTACAAGGGCCGCACCGAAGAAATGGACGACCTAAAAGCTAAGTTCGCCCAGGATACTGACGCTCGATCCTTGGATGACGTCATCGATGGTGCTGATATCTTTCTGGGTCTTTCGGCACCAAAGCTACTAACCGGCGATATGGTTAAACGGATGGCGGACAAACCGATCATTATGGCGCTCGCCAATCCAGAACCCGAAATTACCCCAGAGGAAGCCAAGGCCGCAAACCCAGATGCCATCATTGCCACAGGCCGATCGGACTATCCCAACCAAGTCAACAATGTCTTGTGCTTCCCGTTTATCTTTCGCGGTGCCTTGGATGTCGGCGCGACCACCATCAACGAAGAAATGAAAATCGCCTGCGTCAAAGCCATCGCTGATTTAGCCATGGCTGAATCATCAGAAATTGTGGCGGCAGCCTATGCTGGTGAGGAGCTAAAATTCGGGCCTGAATATCTTATTCCCAAACCCTTCGATCCGCGTTTGATCATCGAAGTTGCGCCGGCCATCGCTAAAGCCGCCATGGACAGCGGTGTTGCGACCAAGGAAATTGAGGATTTCGATGCATACCGAGATACGCTGCACGAATTCGTCTTTAAGTCCGGCCAATTAATGCGTCCGATCTTCTATCGCGCCTCACAAGACCCCAAGCGCATTGTTTACGCGGAAGGCGAAAGCAAGCGCGTGCTGCGCGCGGTCCAGTCCTTGGTCGATCAGAAAATGGTCAAACCGATTCTGATCGGTCGACCCGATGTTGTTCAAATGAGAGTAGACGGCTTAGGGCTCAGGCTGAAACAAGGCGTTGATTACGAAATCTGCGACCCGCAGGATGATCCCCGTTACGGCGATTACTGGCGGCAATATCACAGCCTTATGGAACGCAAAGGCGTTTCGCCTGACGCGGCCCGAACAATCATCCGCACCAATACGACGGCAATTGCCTCAATCATGCTCAAACGGGGCGAAGCCGATGCCATGATTTGCGGCACCTACGGTCAGTATGATTGGCACTTGCGTTACGTGATGGACATCATCGATAAGCAAGAAGGGGTTGCCAATGTGTCGGCACTAAGTGTCCTGTTGCTTTCCAAGGGAACATATTTCTTCTGCGATACCCATGTCACCCCGGACCCCACTGCTGAACAACTGGCGGAAATGACGATCTTGGCCGGCGACGAAATTCGCCGCTTCGGCATTACACCAAAGGTTGGGCTATTGTCCCATTCGAACTTCGGGTCCCATCATTCAGAACGGGCTGTAAAAATGAGCGAGGCGGTCAAAATTATTCGCAAACTTGCGCCTGAGTTAGAAGTCGAAGGTGAAATGCAGGGGGATGTTGCTTTAAATGAAGAAATTCGAGATCGTGTATTCCCGAATTCTCAGCTGGAAGGCCGGGCGAACCTGTTAATTATGCCGACCCTAGGGGCGGCTAATATTTCATTCAATTTGGTAAAGTCTTTGGGTGAAGGACTATCCGTCGGCCCGCTGCTGATCGGTACAGCGCAACCAGCCCATGTGGTCACACCAGCAATATCAGCGCGGGGCATTGTGAATATCAGTGCACTGGCAGTTGTCGATGCCCAGTCATCGGAAAACGAACAACGCGAATTACTCTAGCTTATTTACCAATCGTTCCGAAGTTCGCGAAGTTTCAAGAACGCTGTCTTCTCGTCAATTTGGTCGGGAAGGTCTGGAAACGCCTCTCTCAGTTTTTTGAGCATGGAGGGGCTGTGCAGCCGGAAGAAAGTATTGATTTCTTTCTCCAATCCCAGGGTCGAAACAAGGGCTTCATTTGTGTCTTGTCCGTCCACGTCTTTTAGGAGTTCCGCCGCCCGCGCATTATCGGGTTCCCGGTCGAGCGTAAATTCAAGATTATTGGAGATATAGTCGTGGCCTGGATAGATCAACGTCTCGTCCGACAGTTTTGCCAACTGCGTGGCAAAGGTATTGTAGAGATCTTCCGGGTGCCCACCACCTTTGCAGTGTCCTGCACCCGCATTAAACAAGGTATCGCCACAAAACAATGCCGGTCGGTCACCGTGCGCAAGCAGGCAAACGTGGCTCATGGTATGGCCCGGCGTATCCAGTGATTCCAATTCCACCGACTTGCCGATTTTGACGACATCGCCAGCGCCCAGGCCGATGTCTATACCGGGGATTTTGTCCTTGGCATTTTTGTGGGCCAGCAGCTTCGCACCAGTTGCCGCAAACATCGCACCATTTCCACCGGTGTGGTCACCATGTTCATGGGTGTTGAGAATATGGGTAATCGTCCAGCCTCGATCCTTGGCCAAGCCGAGACACTTTTGATGATCCAAGGGATCAATGGCGAGAGCCTCGCCGGTTTCTTCACAGGCAACCAAGTAGTTAAAGTTACGATAGGCGTTGCCAGTCCAAATTTGTTCGATAATCATGAAGTCGTCTCATCTGTAAGCGGTGGGAGTTAACGTTCCTGCATGGCCGCATTCATGGAATTCAAGAACGGGCTGATAATATATTCTAACACGGTACGGCTGCCGGTATGTATGCTGGCCGACACCTGCATACCCGGAAATAATTGATAGCGCAAATTGCCCTTCTGGAAGTGATCCTGATCGGTTTCGATACGCACTTTATAAAATGGCTCGCCGTCTTCGGATACCAACGTATCGGGACTGACCGTCGTGACCTTCCCTTCCAAACCGCCAAACCGCATGGCATCCATGGACGCCAGCTTGATCATCGCCAGTTGGCCGACTTGAACATAGCCGATATCCTGCGTCGGCAACTTGGCCTCAATTACCAATCGATCCCCTGCGGGAACAATATCGGCGACAGAATCCCCAGGCTTCAGCACCCCGCCTACAGTCGCCAGGTGAAGAACATTGACCACGCCATCCACCGGCGAGCGGAGAATCGTTCTTTGTAAATTGTCTTCAAACTTCAGGACACGCTGGGTTAGCTCTTCAAATTGCAGGCGGGTGGCGTCCATTTCTTTGTTGGTTTCAACGGATCGTTCATTTTTAATATTTTGTAGTTTTGACTGCGCTTCAACCAGTGCCGACCGTGCGCCCGTCAAGGATTCCTTATCCTCTGAATTCTGGCCCCTCATTTTTGCTGCGTCCTTTAGCAGGTTCAGGTGCTGATAGCGGTTCGTCAGTTCTTCTTTCAGCAATTCTTCGCTGATAGAAACTTGTTCGTTTAGAAGTTTCAATCTGACTTTTCGGTTTTTGATCCGAGCCTTGATTTCCCGGATATCCTGTTTGCGCTGGATAATTTTCTCATTTTGACTGGTGATGAGGCCTTTGTCTTTCTTCTTCCGCGCATAAAACCTTTTCAGGGCCTGCGACACCATCTGCGGATACTTCTTTTTCATTTCACCGGTAAAGCTCGGTCTAGCCTGATCGGCCAACTCTGCCTTTAACCACGCCATGGTCACTTGCAGGGACGCCATCCGCACTCGTAACTCGCCCAGTTCAGCATCGCGGGCAGTGGGTTCTAGTTCTACAAGAGCCTGGCCTTTCTTCACCAGCATACCTTCCCGGACAAGAATTTGCCGGACGATCCCGCCTTCCAAATGCTGAATGGTTTTAACTTGGCTGGACGGGATGACCTCTCCCGTGGTCATGCTGACGATATCGAGCGTCCCTTTGTAAGACCAATACCCAAACGCGAGACAAGCCGTTACAGACAAGATCAAGAACATATGCGTCGCCGTACTGATGGGTTCTGGCTTTGGTGCATCATCTGTCAGTGGATTGTTCATTCGGCAGCTCCCTTTGCTGCAACTTCAGTAGCGTTTTCTTCCGCTTTATCAGGCGCTTTATCAGGCGCTTTATCAGGCGCTTTATCAGGTACCGCGCGGGGCAGAGTAGTGACTTTAGGCGTCGGCTTGAAGTTCAAATCAATCACCGTATGCGCCGCTTTTAAAATATTTTGATCATGGGACACGGCAATAATGGTCCGCCCGGCCTTCGACAGTTCGTTTAGAAGACGGTAGACCGCCTGACACCCATCCGTATCCAGACCTTCCGTCGGCTCATCCACAATTATTAATTTTCCATTCGTCGCTAAAGCCCGCGCAAAGGCCAGTCGCCGCCGAATTCCCACTGATAAACGGCGCCCATTTTCGATAATCGGCGTATCGAAGCCTTGGGTGCTTTCATCCAGGAAATTTCTCAGTCCGACCGCCTCGATGACCTTATTCAACCCCGCCATATCGATGTCTGGATTTGTGATTTTAAGGTTCTCTTCAAACGTTGCATTCAGGAACGTCGGTTCCTGCGGCAGGTAAATGATCTGTTTTCGCCACCACTCAGGGGCGACCTGACGCAAATCCAGCCCGTCGGCCAGAATTTGCCCCCGTGTCGGTTCCAATAATCCAACGGCAACCCGAGCCAAGGTCGTCTTGCCGGTAGAGTTGGATCCAACGACGACGATGATCTGACCGGGCTCAATTTCCAAATTCAGCGACTCAAAGAGTGGCGTACTGGAACCATGATGCGCGAATGCTACGTCACGCAATGAAAGACCGCCATGGTAGTTCGCTTTTGCGGTGCCTGTTTGTGGTTCCAAGGGGACCATTGAAAATTGTTTATAAAGTTCGAGCGCTTGTTTCGCCTTTGCGAACGTCGCACCCAAACTGGAGAATTTGGAAATCGGCTGTAAGGCGCGGGCGGCAAGAATATTGGCACCGATCATCACGCCGATATCCATCAACCCCTTCACTGCTAAAAGTGCGCCGACGGAGATAACAACAACACTGAGCAGAGACGCCGCGGTGTGGGTCACTGTCTGGTTCAGCCCCATGCCTGAAGCTATTTTTTGTCGCACTGTTTGAATGGTCGAATTCTTTTCAGCCATGTTCTTGCGGAGATAAGCGCCCGCATTAAACGCTCGAACCGTATCAATTTCCTTGAGGGCCGTCCCCAACACAGCATTCCCATGGGCACCCGCTTCCATGAGTTTTTTGGTTTTCTTGCGAACAGACGAGGCCCCTACAGCGCCCGAAATAAAGACGAAAATGAGAAACAGGAGCACGACACCGGCAATTACCGGACTCAAGAGATAAAGCACAAATACGAACAGCATTGCGAACGGGACATCTAGAACCGCTGTGACGTTATTCGCGTTATAGGCAGCTTCCAATGACGCCGCACCATTGACCATTTCACTGCGAATTTCTGGGGGAACTTGTTCGATGGCAGCCGTCTTCGCCTGGGTGAGGATCGCAAATCCACTGGCGGCAGCTTTGGCATCCGGACCGGCGCTGATCCCATCGGCCAGGCGCATGCGGACTTGGCGAAAACCAAACTCTAACCCGACCGCCAATAACACGCCTGTCATCAACGTTATCAAGGTCGCATCCACGCCTTGGTTGACGTATCGGTTGAGGACTTGGATAACGAACAGCGGACTGGCCAAGGCCAATAAATTGACGAACAGAGACGCCAGCCCCAACTCAATGGCGACGCCGGGTCGTGCCAACAAACGTGCAAGCAGTTCCTTCATCTATCAACCGAGCCAATTAAGCGGCTTTTATCCTTTGTTTCCCCTGTCGGGATTTTACCCGAAATAACCTTAACACACCTTATTCAAGGTGCGAAGTTTCTCTCAAGGGAAAGCGGCAGCAAACGAAAGTGAGCTTAGAATTCCGACCACATCCGCATCAGGTTGCCGTGGGTTTTTGCTAAAATTCGTGCTTCATCACTATCGGGAGAACTCTTACTCACCAACCCGGCCGCCATATCCAATTCTAGCAACAATTGGCGCTTTTCTGACTCCAAAATGATACTTTGAATCCACGTAGCCGCTACCAAACGAACGCCCTTAGTGACTTCTTGAATTGAGTGCAGAGCACTGCCTGGATAAACCACCGCATGGCCCGCTTCCGGCTTGAAACTGATATCCCCAACTTCGGATTTAACCGCAAGCTCGCCACCTTCATAGTCGTCAGGCTCACTCAAGAAAATCACACACGCAATGTCAGTTCGCACCGGTGGTGCGCTTCCCATAACCGGGTGGTCCGTGTGCGGGGTGTAAGACATCCCCTTTTCATACTTGCAATAGCTGGGGGCGAGAATTTTCTTAGGCAGACACCCAGACCGAATTGCCGGGGCTTGCCCCAGTTGACCAATTATAATCTGATCTATCTCAGAAATATCGCCAGACTTCTCTCTGTCCAACTGCAAATTATTTTTTGCAGCAGCGGCCGGGCCGACGACGGTTGTCTTACCATCCAAGTACTTCGCCTTGTCCAGCGCTTTGGTCACGGTTTTCACTTG
The DNA here is from genome assembly GCA_018660465.1 of Rhodospirillaceae bacterium. Lineage (NCBI taxonomy): Bacteria > Pseudomonadati > Pseudomonadota > Alphaproteobacteria > Rhodospirillales > Rhodospirillaceae > Rhodospirillaceae bacterium. The sequence continues at coordinate 51,946 of JABJKH010000069.1, read as the reverse complement.
GTCTTTATCCAGAAGTTCCGGAATTTGTATAAACATTTAAGCTTATCCCCACGGTTTTAGGCTGACAGATTCAGGCCCACGGTTTCAGGCGCACGTGTAAACTACAAGGCCTGTGGTTTCTTTTTTATTAATAAGAACGCGCATTAGGAAAACTAGACGCTACAGCACACGAGACGCTACAGCACACGATATGGACTAAGTCACAAGGAAGTCGGTGATGTCAACGTCGCCTGACGATACATTTTGCAACAGAATTTCCATGTCGGCTGTGCCATCACCAAGTGTATCAATCAAAATTTGAGTATCACTACCCTCTGTCGTTGCCGTCGCCCGAGAGTTACCATCGTTCGTGAAACTGCCGCCGAACTGGAAGGTGCCTGTCAACAATCCATCAAGGAAGATAACTTCGTTAACGCTGCTCGCATCAAAGTCCGTGATAATATCACGGGCTCCTACAGCCGAATTACCAACACCGGAATATTGGAAAATATCTCCATCACTGCCGCCGGATAGCGTATCAATACCTGCTCCACCTGCAAGGAAATCAGATCCAAGGCCGCCGGATAATGTATCGTTGCCTGCTTTGCCACGAAGGAGATCATCGCCACCAAGACCACTGATGTTGTTGTCACCAGCCTCGCCTTCAATTAAATCACCAAAATCATTTGATCCGCGAACATCTTCAATATTGGTTAGTGAATCGGTGCCACCAAACCCGTCCGATGCCGTTCCCCCACCCAAATCAACATTAACACTGCTTTCTGAATTAGAATAATCAACTCGGTCAGTTCCAGCGCCACCGTCAATCACATCATTGCCCCCTTCGCCACGGAAGCTCTGGTTGCCTGCACCGCCGTTAAAGTCATCGGCAAAGTCTGAGCCGACGACGGCGTTGACGCCCGTAAAGGTATCTGTGCCGATCCCGGCATCGGTGGTGGTGTCACTGCTAGCTGTACCCGTACCCTCGGCTGAGAATGTTACATCCACGCCTGCCGTCGCATCTTGATAGTTGATCCTTGTTACGCCATTGCCGGTAATCGTATCGTTGCCGCCACCACCTCTTATATCGATAAAGCTATTGGTTTTGCTGAGCAGAGCTTTCGAATCTGCATCAAAACCACCAAAGCCACTTCCATTCCAGTTTTTGGTAGTCGTATCAGTAAGAGTAAAGGTATCGTCGCTCGAGGTGCCGTTAATTCGGTCAGCATTTCGAATGAAATCAGTTCCGCCAAGACCGTCAGTAACTGACAATCCGCTACTTGATGTCACATTAGCCACGATACCTGCAGTGCTGCCGCTGTAACTGACGATATTAAAATCTTCACCGCTATTGCTAAATTTGCCACCAGCACCCGTGGTATCCAAGGTCGTGTCAAAGTAAGTATCATTGCCGGCACCACCGATCATGACATCAACACCGTCCCGCGCATCAAACTTGTTGTTACCGCTATCGCCCGTCAGCTTATCATTGTGTGCTGATCCTGCGATTTCTTCGATATTGATTAAGGTGTCGCCTTCCGCGTTACCGCCGCTAACGAGTTCACTATTGGCGAGATTCACTGTTACGCCTTCGGCGCTCGAGAAGTATTCTACCCGGTCATTACCGTCTCCACCGTCCAGGATATCCGCACCGGCCCCACCACGAAGCCGGTCGTCGCCTGCACCAGCCCGAATGATATCGTCTCCGCCTTCGCCGCGAATTCGATTGATACCTGCATCACCGGTCAAAATATCGCCAAATTCTCTAGAACCCCGGATGTCTTCAATATTGATCAGCGTATCCGTGCCGCCGAAGCCGTCCTGCGCCGTGCCTGAACCAACTGTAGCATTTGCCGCCGTAGATAGATCGACAATGACGCCGCTGTCTGAATTGAAATAATCTACCCGGTCACCTTGCTGGCTGACTGAGAGTGTGGGGTTGGAGCCGCCATCAATTACGTCGTTACCGGCGCCGCCAAGCAAGAAGTCGGCGCCGCTGGAACCCGTAATGGTATCATCGAACTTTGACCCGAAGACGCCGTTGGCTCCGCTAATGGTATCGTTGCCAATACCAGCATTGTCGGTTCCATCCGTATCAAACGCCGTGCCGCTTGCCAGGTTAACAGATACGCCATCTTGGGCCTCACCATAGTTCACCCGGACGAAGCCGTTACCAGTGATGGTATCGTTACCGCCTCTGCCTTGAATATCGATGAAGTTATTGCTGGTGCTGGAATCAAATCCAGTGATCAACGACCCAGTCCACGTGCTGCCGATGGTAAAGCTATCAGCACCCGCACTACCTTTAATTTGGTCGATGTTAATAATCGTGTCCGTATCGCCCAAACCATCAACAACCGAAAGCTGAGCGCCGGATGTGGAAACCGTAATTCCCTGGCTGACCGAGTTGCCTGAATAATCGGCGGTATTGAAGTCACCCGATTGGCGGCTCACGTCTTCGAATGCCGTGTTAACAAACGTATCGTTACCGGCCCCCCCGATCAGTTCATTGTCGCCTTGGCGACCATCAAGCGTGTTGGCGCTCGAATCACCGGTCAATGTGTCATCGAATGATGAACCGGTCAGATTCTCGAAATTCGTCAGAGTATCGACGCCATCACCACCAGATGATGTATTCGTTGCAAGACTAACCGTAACGCCCGCCGATGCATCTATATATTCAACGGTATCCGTATCCGCTCCACCATCCAAGGTGTCGTTTCCGCCACCGCCGCGAATTACGTCATTGCCCGCGTCGCCATTAAGCGTATCCACGCCGAGACCGCCATAAATCCGGTTGGCAGCAGCATCGCCTGTAAGAACGTCGCCGCCGGAGCCCCCTAGGATGTCTTCAATATTACTCACTATATCGGTGGAACCGCCGGTTGCAGTACCACCGCCACTGGTAAGATCAAGCGTCACAGCCGTCGTTTCGTTATCAAAAGAGACCAGATCGCGACCCGCGCCACCATCAATGGTATCGGTTCCGCCGTTACCTTGGAACAGCTCATCCCGGGTTGAACCTGTAATGGTATCACCGCCCGTGCCACCATCCACGCCGACCACACCACCCTTGATGATGTCAACTTCAGCACCCCGCGTTGCCGTGCCGGTTTGACCGGTTGTTACATCGTAGTTCGCTAAATTAATAACAGCAGCCGTCGCATTGCCATCGTCATATCCGATGATGGTGTGACTGTTGCCAATGATAATGTCGTTGCCTTGAGCACCGGTTATTTCGATGCCGCTTCCAAAGTCACCATCGAACGTGTTGTTTGTCCCACTATACTCGATACCCGCGACCAAAAGGTCCGCGGCTTGACTGCCGATCACTTCGTCAATGGCGATGAGAGTATCTGTACCGATTGTCGAGCCAACCGCGGTGCTCGTGTCATTCAAGGTAACCGTTATGCCGGATGTTTGGTTTTGATAGTCAAGAGACGTGAAATATTCAGGGCTGTGTTCAATCCGATCCGGATTTTGTTCACCGCTGATGGTGTCGTTACCGGCACTTCCATTGACGACATTATCACCGCCGCCTGCGTTGATCACGTCAGCGCCACCGCCGCCGGTGATGGTGTCGTTGCCAAGACCCGTCGTGATGGTTGTATTGGATGAATCGATAACGGTAATTGTCTGCGTGCCGCCGCCGAGCCCGATCACTGTATCAACATCCGTCACATTCAATGTGTGGGTCAACGCCCGGCCCAAGGTCACTGTATCGGTGCCGCCACCGCCATTAACGCTCGTTGTGCCACCTGACGAGATGATTTCAATGGTATCGTTGCCCGTACCACCAATGATGGTCTCAACACTAATCGCATCAATATCATTGGTGCCGTTGGCCAGGGTTATGGTATCGGCCCCACCTGTGCCGTTAACCCTGGAACCTGATTGCAACAAGTCCGTTTGCACCCCAAGGGTCGTAACATTCTGTGTCGCTGTGCGAACGATGAAGTCATTAACATTAAAATCACTTGACGCGACCCCGGTTAGCTCAATTTCGAAATCGGCGGCACCATTGCCGTCAACATCAACGCCGATAATTAGATCATTACCTGAGATCGTTTCAATTGCTTCGATATTACCGTTACCCGTGAACACGGCATCATTACCACCGGTTTCAAGATTGTCCGGGTCATCCACAAAATTAAACGTCCCGCTGCCAAGGCCTAGAAGGAATATTTTGTCTGTATCGCTTCCGCTCGCCGAAAAATCAGTAATAACGTCACGGTTGCCTGAACCAATGCCCGAATCTGTCGTCGCGACGTATTCATACCGATCCTTGCCAGAGCCACCGGTCATGGTATCCGCACCCGTTAGTCCGCGTATCCGATTTCCAGCAGAATCACCGATCAGCACATCTCCCAATTTCGATCCGTTAATGCGTTCAATGCCAATCAAGGTGTCCGTGCCACCCAAACCGTCAAGAGCGAACCCTCGGCCTACTTCCGTGCCGCCGCCAGTGCCCGTGACGGTGGCTCCTGCCAGATCAACCGTGACCCCGACTGTGGCGCTGCCGTAGACAACCCGGTCTTCACCACCGCGACCGTCAATGACATCATTACCTGCCCGGCCATCGAAGCTTTCAAACGACTGATCCAGGAAACCATCGCTGCCGAATAAGAAGTCGTCGAAGGAGCTACCAGTAAGGCTGCTTACGCCGCCAACATCGCCAATGTCATCCAACCCGACATTTGCCGTATCACCAGAATTGGTCGAGAACGAATTACCGTCCTTCAGGTCTGCGGTCACACTGTCGGATGCGGTGCGGAAAGTAACCCGCGTACTTGCGTTGCCGGAAATCGTGTCGTTGCCGTCCTTGCCTTCAAATTCGTTGAAGTTATCCCGGCTAAGGCTACCCAGGAATGATCCATCAGCCGTGAAGGTATCATCCTTGTCAGTGCCACGAACGCCTTCGATGTTGATCAATGTATCGGTATCAATGACACCGGACTGGCCAGTGACGGTCGCCGTCGTGCTGAAGTTAACCGATATCCCTTCGGTCGCGCCATCCGTATCATACCGCGCCCGGTCAAAGTCCAGGAAAGAGCGTTCAGACCCGTCGCCAATCAATGTATCGTTGCCATCATTACCGACATAGTGGTTGGAGCCAGCGCCGCCGCTGATCGAATCATCGCCCGAGTCACCAACCAAAGTGACCGTACTGCCGCCACTGTTGTCGCCATCGTTGATGATGTCGTTACCTGCGTTACCCAGCACCAATTCAACGTTCAGCGTGGTGATGATGTCGTCAAGACCGGACAAGCTCAGGGTATCGGTGCCTGCGCCGCCATCGACCGTAGTTGTTGCCGTTACGTTGGCAATGGTAATTGCATCGTTGCCGGTGCCGCCAGTGACGGTTTCTGTATTATTTACAGTCACCGTATTGCCGCCAGCTGATAAGATCAGGGTGTCGGCAGTCCCTGCGCCCAAGTTTACAACATCGCCAGTCTCAAATGATGTCGATGAGGTAATTGTATCATTGCCGGTGCCACCCGTAAGAGAGTCTACGTTGGCGACCTCGAGAATATTATTGGCAAGGGAACTCAGGACTAAACTATCGGTACCAGCCCCCAAATCGATGGTACTGCCGCCTACGAAGAAACCTGCAGTTTCCGTCACCACATCATTGCCCGTTCCGCCGATGACGGTGTCAATATTGGCAACTGACAAAGTATTGCCGCCATTGGCCAGCGTCAGCTTGTCTATGCCGCCCAACAAATTAATCGTATCACCAGACGCAAAGGTCGTCGTCGCGGTTAGAATATCAGCGCCCGTGTTACCGTTGATGTTTTCGATGTTAGCGACCGTTAAGGTATTATCTCCAGCTGCCAGGTTAAGAGTGTCAGCGGTGCCATCACTCAAATCAACCGTGTCCCCAGAGGAGAAGGCCGTTGTCGAAGTTACCGTGTCATTCGCTGTGCCGCCGGTGATACTCTCAATATTCGTTACCGAAAGCGTGTTAATGGCATTCGCCAGCGTCAGGCTGTCTGTGCCTTCCTTTAGATCAACGAGAGTCGATGACCCCGTCAGAGCATTGTTCACTGTAACAATATCGTTGCCCGTGCCGCCGGTGATGAAGCCGATATTATTCAACGTCGCACCGGCATCGGCGCTGAAGTCAAACGTACCGCCGCCTGAGAGGAGCACGATGTCGTCGCCGCCGTTGCCGGTAATCGCTGTCGCGACGCCGAGCGCTAGTTTCGTGGCAGCGTTGATCGTCAGCGTCGCAGCGCCGCCGCCGTCAGCGTCGATATTCACATTTGCGATACCTGATAGTTCGGCATTGCTCAGGTTCATGCCGTCATTACTGCTGATGATTTCGTCGCCGGTGGCGACGCCGTCGACGGATCGAATTTCCGTAATCACAGTGCTACCACCCGCCGCGACGTTGGTCGTTGAGCTAATGGTCAACGTCGTTGCGCCGGAGGTGTCATTATCGAGTATGATGGAGTTTTTTTCCGATGTCGTACTGTTCACGAACAACGACGAACCTTCCAGGAATAAACCATCGTTGCTCGTAATATGGGTATGGCGGGTTGTCGATCCGGTCACCACCGACGCGCCATTCAGGCGCGTAAGATTATCGACAAATAATGATGTGACGATGCCGCTGCCTGTGCCAGCACCAAAATTGTCACTATCGAGAACAACAGACTCCATATTGGTGAGCACGACACCGTTCAGGTTCATGTCGCTCGTACTGGTGATGTTGTCATCATTTGCCGATGATGTCTGCGTGCCGGTTATAGCGGCGCTGCCAAAATTGGTGGCGCTATCGACTACAATCGCCTGCGCGGTGCTCGCCTCGGTCAGGTCGATGTTTTCGACCAAGGAGAACACGACCTCCTCAAAATCCTGATTGCCCGATGTGACGATAACTTTCTCGGTCCCGGCACCACCGGTTATGGTATGGATGGTCAGGTTGGTGTCGACGGTCGTCGAATCGATGGTCAATTCGACATTGTCGCCCAGGGTAATATTATCGATGTTGGTGAGAGTTTTACCTCTCGCGTCGAGGTTCGCGCCCGTGTTGATGATTATCGAGTCGTTGTCCGCCCCCACCGTACCGATAACCGTCGTCACGTCAGCCGCATCCGCCGCATCAATCGTCAACGTCACGCCCGCCACCGCGCCGCCGCTCAGATCAACCACTTCGACGTTTGTTGCCGTCACCCCCGTAAAATCAATCGACGTAACTGCTGTACTGTTAGCCTTCAGCGTATCCGTATCCGCACCGCCGTCAATTGTTTCGCCCGTGTTGACTTCTGTACTGGTGTTGACCAGGAAGACGTCGTTGCCATTGTTACCGCTGAGGCTGTCAGAGCCCGTACCGCCCGCAATGGTATCGTCGCCGTCTCCACCGCTAATATTATCCGCAATAGCACCACCGATGATGGTCACATCAACTGAACCAGTAACTGTAATAGAATCAGTCCCACCGCTGCCGTTAATAGTTTCGACGTTGCTGGCATTGATAATACTCCCCGCAGTGGTGAGGGTAAGAGTATCGACCCCTGATCCACCGGTAATGGAAACACCGTCAGAATCGATCACATTAAGCGTGTTTCCACCATCAGCAAGTTGGAGGGTATCGCCTGTTCCTGCACCCAAATTCACGGTGTCAGCACTTGAGAACGTCGTCGTCGAGGTGATGGCATCATTGCCACTCCCCCCAGTCACAGATTCCACATTGGTGATTTCAATCGTGTTCGTGCCGGAAGTTAAAGTTAAGACGTCATTACCTACACCACCGATAACAGTGTCCACGCCCGTGACCGAAGCACCCGCCGTAAACGTCACACCTGCGGTCGAGCCTCCACTCAGATCAACAATTTCAACGTTTGTTAAACCCGCACTAGAAAAATCAAAGGCCGTCAACGAGGTGGTACTGGCAATTAGGGTATCGGTACCCAACCCACCTTCAATTGAATCACCTGCGACAATGCTAACATTAAGGTTTGAAAAAAAGATATCATCACCGGCACCACCGTCCACCTCATCGGCACCGCCGCCGCCACTTAACGAATCATTTCCGCTGCCACCGGTTATTGTATCGACCAAATTACCGGTGGCGACCCTCGCGCCCGTCGACCCCAACACGGTTACCGTATCCAAACCACCAGACCCCGAGACTGTCTCAACGTCTGTAACAGTAACAATATTTGTACCACTGCTGGCGAGCGTGATCGTATCGTCCCCTGTACCACCGGTGACGCTTTCTGTATTGACGACAGTCAGAGTATTGCTGCCGTCAGCCAAGACCAAGGTATCATTGCCTTGCTGTAAATCAACGCTCCCGGACGTTATTGTCGTGCCCAGAGTAATAACATCATCACTTCCACCACTGACCGCGACCACGATAGTTTCCGCATTGGAAATCGTCGCGACGTTGCTACCACTGCTTGCTAGATTAACTGTGTCCGTCCCGGCACCCATATCGATTGAGTTGGCGGAGCTGATAACATCGGCAAAGGTAACATTGTCGTTCCCCGTACCCCCCACAAGCGTTTCGGTATTGGTCACTGTTATCTGCGTCGTATTACCGTCGCTTAGGGTTACAGTGTCGGTCCCCGCCAAACTATCAAGAGTATCCACACCCGATACAGTGACCGTATCATTCCCAGATGTCAGGGTAATCGTATCGTCCGCGGTGCCGCCGGTCACACTTTCAATATTCGTAACAGTGGCAGAGTTCACGACGTCGGCCAGGGTCAAACTGTCCGTGCCCGCCCCAAAATCAAACGCTGCGCTGGTGGCCTGGGTTCCTAACGTGATTGAATCATCACCTGCACCAGCGTTGATGGTTTCCGTGTTGGTGACCGTCACAGTATTATTCCCACCACTGAACAAGTTCAGGGTGTCGCCCGTGTTTTCTTCTAAGTCGAAGGAACCCGACGTAACCGCATTCCCTAAGGTAACAACGTCATTACCCGCACCACCAAGCACATTCTCCGTATTCACCGCCGTGATGGTATTATCGACTTCCGATAACAAGTTGATCGTGTCATTGCCACTACCACCGTTACCGGTACCGCCCAAGAGGTCAATCGAGCCAATATTCCCCCCTGCCAAAAGCCCCAGCGCGTCGTCATTTTCCGACCCGGTGATTGATTCAATATTGGTCAGGGTTGCGGTAACCGTACCGCTGACGATCAAGGTATCGGTGCCGCCCTTCAAATCGATCGTGCTACCAGAGGCAACACCGCTCGCCGTAACAATATCGTTGCCAGTAGCACCTTCAATTTTTTCGGCATCAATAATTGTGACCGTGTTCCCGCCGTTTGCCAGCGCAATTTCATCCGTAGTGTCAGTGCCAAAATCGAAAGTCGTTCCTGACTGCGTGTTCTCCAAAACAATTTGAGTACCTACAGACGCGTCGCCATTTACGGTCTCGACATTCGTCACAGATAACGTATTGGTGCCTGACAGAAGGTTTAAGGTATCACCGTCACCGGCTTTAAGATCAACACTATCTCCCGTCGTAAATACGGTTCCCGCTGTCACCGCATCATTGCCCGTACCACCGATAATGGTTTCAATCCCTGAAACGGTTGTTATTTGTCCACCGTCGGCCAAAGTAATGGTATCAGTGCCGCCAATATCTGCGATTGTTTCAGCATCTTTGACAAATAACGTATCGTTGCCGGTCGCGAGATTAAGAACGTCCGTCCCGGCCCCTAAATCAACTGTATCAGTAGACGTGAAATTTGTTGTTGAGGTAACAACATCGCCGCCTGTGCCACCATTAATAGTTTCTGTATTTGTCACAGTGACCGTGTTCACGCCATCGGCTAGGGTCAGGGTATCGTTACCGTCACCGCCATCAAGGGATTCAATGCCGCCACCTGTGCCTGCGATAATCGTGGTGATGATGTCATCGCCCGCACTACCATTTACGGTTTCAATGTTGGCAGTTGAGACTGTATTGCCACTAAATTGCAGGTTGAGAATATCAGTCGCCGCCTGACCATCAATCGTTGTTCCCGATTGCGCATTTGTCAGGTTGATCGTATCGGCTACCGCACGGCCGTTCACGTTTTCAACATTCGTTACGGAAAGGGTGTTCGTCCCGCCCTCCAGGGTCAGGGTATCGTTGCCACCTTTGCCATCAACCGAATCAAGCGCGTCAATGCCGCCACCTGTGCTCGACACCAGCGTCACAATGAGATCATCGCCGGATCCGCCAACGACGGTCTCAATATCTTTAATGTCTGTCGTCTGACCGCCGTCGCCCAATGTGATCGTATCGTTACCATTGGCGCCGGTGATGGATTCTGCATTGCTTACCGTCAGCGTATTACCGCCGGTGTTGGTCAGGGTCAGGGAGTCGTTACCCGCTTGGCCCAATAAATCAAAAGAGGTGCCGGAATCTACTGTTCCCACAGTCAAAGTGTCGTCAGCTGCGCTTCCTCTAACCAATTCGACGTTGGTAATTGTATCGCTCGTAAAATCGAACGCGCCACCCGCGCCAAGATCAATCGTGTCGTTGCCACCGGTGCCACCGTTAATAATCGCGCCATTAAAAAGCGTAGTTGCTTCAATTGACAGTGTCGCGGGCCCCGTATTGTCAGCATTGAAACTAACCGAAGAGAACCCCGATACATTTACACCACCAAGATCCATGCCGTCGTTACTAACCAACAAGTCATTACCATCGGTCCCGTTTATGCCGATGCTGGTGATAAAACTCGTGTTGCTATCCAGCAGCACCGTTTGAACAGCGCTTGCTTCCGTCAGGTTGATGTTTTCAATGTTGTTAAACGCTTGGCCCGTGATGTCGAAATTACCCGAGTTGAAGGTAATAATCTCATTGCCGCCGGTCTGCCCATTATAAACGTTAATGGAATCTTCAACACCTGCCTCGTTGATCGTCAAATTAACGTCCGTATTCAGGGTGACGTTCTCAATTCCGAGAACATTCTTCCCGGTCGCATCCAGGCTGTCGTTGATAACGAGGGTATCGTTACCTGACCCGCCGATTACCGTTTCCACATTCGCCGCATCAGCTGCATCCACGGTCAATGTCACGCCCGCAGATGAAGCTAGGCTCAAGTCTACAATTTCAACACCTGACAGGGTAGCTGCCGAAAAATCTAAGGCCGTTATTAGGGTCCCTGTCGTCACGGCCTTTAGTGTATCCGTACCAATACCACCCGTGATTATATCGCCGGAAACCAGACCAACGTTAAATTCAAATGCAAATGTATCGTCTCCGGCTCCGCCATTTACGTTATCGGCTTCACCGCCACCAATAATAAAATCATTTCCACTGCCACCAGATATTATATCAGCACCTGCACTGCCGTTTACGCTCGTATCCTTCGAATCGTTTATCGAAATCGTATCAGCACCAAGATTGCCAACAACACTTTCCACGTTCGTTACGGCGACACTATTCACGCCGTTAAATAGCGCCAAGCTATCCGTGCCTGCGCCACCTTCAACCGAAGCCGACGTGATCGCCGCGCCGAAGGTCAGGGTGTCGTTACCGTCGCCACCAACGACTGATTCCACGTTGAGCGCGGTCACGGTGTTGCCGCCGTCGGCCAAGTTCAGGACATCGAATCCGGCTTTACTATCAATTGTGGTGCCCGACTGCGTATTTGTCAGCGTAATCGAATCACCTGACGCGCTGCCGTTCAGGGTTTCCGTGTTGCTCAGTTCTAGGGTGTTCGTTCCCACTGCCAAAGTTAGCGAATCACCAGTCCCGCCCCCGAGGTCAACGCTTTCACCCGCCGTGAACAGACTGGTCGTCGAGGAAATCACGTCATTGCCTGAGCCCCCGACAATGGTCTCCCCATTGTTCACAGACGCAATATTGCCGCCGTCGGCCAGGTTCAGCGTATCGTTACCGGCCTTCAACTCTACCGCGCCGCCCACAATCGTCGTTGTCGAGGTCACGACATCGTCACCGGCCCCAGCGTTCAGCGTTTCAACGTTGGCAATAGAAGTCGTGTTGTTGTTGTCGCCCAGGTTAACCGTATCGGTGCCCGAATTACCGGCGATGTTTTCGACGTTGATTACATTTGCGACGTTCGCGCCTGTGCCCAGGGTCAAGCTATCCGTGCCGCCGCCCAAATCAACCGTGTCACTTCCCGTCAGTGTTTGCTGCAACAAGACGTTTGAATCAGCGACCCCCGCACCATTGACATCGCCTGCAACGATATTGGGTAAGTTGGTTAAAGTGACCCCCGTCAACGCGGCAAAATCAAAGGTGCCTGCGCCATTCAACTGGATCGAACCACCTGTTCCCGTACTTTGCAGCGTAATCGCCGCATTGGCGAACTGGAGATCGGTGAATACTCCCTGATCAAGTACGAACGTAGCTGCGCCAGCGTTCGTACTTTTTATTGTTTCAATGGTATTGATCTCAAGGTTGGGCGCTGTCAAATCCAGGGACGTTTGGTTCGTTGAAAGCGTATCGTCGCCAGCCTCACCGATGAACGTCCCGCCAGTCAAAAGATCATTTCCGCTGGTAATCAAGAACGTATCGTCACCTGCACCGCCAACAACGAGGTCGATGCCCAAGCCACCGGTTATCGTGTCGTTACCACTGCCGCCAAATAATTCATCGGCACCCGCACCGCCAGCAATGACATCGGCACCTTCTTCACCCTGGATCAAGTTGTCGTTCGCGTCACCGAATAATGTATCGTTGAAGTCGGAACCAAATACATTCTCAACGTTGGAAATGTCATCTGCACCGGTCGCCCCAAACGTCGTGTTCGTTGTGAGATTTAGATTAACAGTCAGACCCGCAGTGGCGTTGAAAAATACGACCGTATCATCTGTCCCGGCACCGCCATCAATAACGTCATCCCCAAGGCCACCGAATAAGATATCGTCGCCAGCACCACCAATAAGCTCATCATTACCACCATTGGCGATCAGAATATCATCGCCTGCGCCACCGGTTAACGTCTCACCGCTATTGGAGCCGATAAAGAGAGTGTTCGCCGATGTTGAGCCATCGCCCAAGGTGTTGGAGAGGTCCAAGGATTCCAAACCAGGACGCTGTCCGTCAAAGTCAAAGGCAACTTTATTGCCTGATATATTAACGTGGTCATCAACCGTGATCTGGGACACTGTGTCTGTCTGGTCCTCGACCGTAATGATCAAGTCATTACCACTCAGCACCGCGTTTCTGAGTTCAAAGCCCTTATCGATGACCAAGGTGTCAAGCCCGTCTGTGAATATGGTGTCGTTGCCCTGCGATACGATGAACTTGTCAAAACCGCCGTCTCCGGTTAACTGGTCATCACCCGCACCGCCATTTAATTCGTCAGCACCAGCGCCGCCACTCAGCACGTCGTTATCCGCACCACCAAGCAGTGTGTCATCATCGTCACCGCCAGAAAGGTTATCTGTACCAGCACCACCAATAAGTAAATCGCTTCCGCCCAAACCAGTAAGCGTGTCGGCACCCGATCCACCTGCCAAGTTGTCGTCAAATTCGGTTTCATTGCCATCAGCAAATGTAACCGCGCGCGAGGCAAAATAGAGCGCGCTATCTAAGACAGTATCGCTGGTATCAGAAACCACAAATTCAATGGTGTGAGTGGTGACGTCTGGTGTTCCTTCGGTAAACAATGCGGCCGCCAACTCTGGCGCTACAATACCGTTAAAGGGGGTCGCCAAGCCTGTTCCAGCAGTGTTGGTAAAGAACTCAGAATTTTCTACAGCGCTGAACAGACCGTTCTCAAATTTTACATTCGACCCATCATTGAATTTCAGAACGTTTACACCGTCGATAATAATTCCTGCAATATCGGATACGGATTCGGTCGGAAATTCATCAGTCGCAAACATCCAGTCAAATAATAGGCCGTTAACCCCGGCACCTGCCGTAAAAGTAAAGGCCAATACTGATGCATCCGTCGTCGTTACACCGAGGATACTATCAATGGACGGCGTGCCACTGGAAATTGAATTTCCTGCACCCGCGCCACTGGCCGTACCTGATTGCAACGTATTCGGCGTTGTCGTGGTCGGCAGCGAGCCGGACGTCAATACAATCCCAGAACTGAGGCTATAATTCTCACCGCCGGAAAAGCCAAAATTAATGCTATCAAACAGACCCGCTGATGTCCCCGATAAGTCGCCTACAAAATTTTCAATTGACGAAACTGCGATGTCAGCCCCAAAACCAGAAGTAATTTGGCTAGCGAGTCCTTCCTTACTGGACGCAGCGCTAACCGCAACAGAAACCGGAGCCGGTTCTTCATCCGGCGGTATAAAATCAATAATTTCGTCTGGCGGCGGCGCCTCCTGAGGGGGCGGGTCGTCACTGGGTGGGGGTGCTTCCGGGGCATCCGATGGCGGTTCATCGAAGGAGTCGCCGGAACCATCAACGCTACCACTCAGACCGCCGCCACCGCCTAAATCACCACCACCACCAAAATCAATTGGGCCTTGCGGAGGAGGCCCGCCGGGAGGAGGGGGCTCATCGCCACCCGTACCAGCAGTCCCGGTACCGCCATCGCCGCCATCGCCGCCATCGCCGCCATCGCCACCAGCATCACCGTCGCCACCATCGCCGCCATCGCCGCCACCAGTTTCGCCACCGTCACCAGTTTCACCACCGTCACCAGTTTCACCACCCTCGGCTCCGGTTTCACCACCGTCACCGGTTTCACCACCTTCAGCAGTGCCATCACCGCCCTCGACGGCGGCTTCTGCTCCTTCAGCACCCGCCTCAACACCGGCTTCACCTTCGCCTTCCGCACCTTCAGCAGCAGCTTCGCCTTCGCCCTCGCCCTCGGCAGCGGCCTCACCTTCACCCGCAGCGCCTTCGGCAGCAGCTTCGCCTTCATCGGCGGCGGCACCTTCGGCAGCGGCCTCGCCTTCACCTTCCGCGCCAGCTTCGCCCCCTTCGCCACCTGCCTCGCCTTCACCCTCTCCTTCGGCCTCAGCCTCTGCTTCAGCTTCACCTTCGCCTTCACCCTCTCCGGCGGCACCTTCGGCGGCGGCTTCACCCTCGCCTTCACCTTCACCCTCACCTTCGGCAGCAGCTTCGCCTTCACCTTCACCTGCCGCAGGGCCTTGGTTCTGTTGGGTCGCGGCGGGAACGGGTGGGGGCGGCATGGAATTCAGGGCCGCGCCGTATTGTTGGTTAATTTGAGCCGGACTTAGAACAGTTGGCGGCGGCATGGCGGCGAACGCACTTGTTGTCGACGATGTCGCACCTGGGGTGGATAGAACGACAGGAGGCCCACCGCCCTGGTTGCCGATGGTCATTTCACCGGTGTTGCCACTGGCATCCGGCAACAGACTGACAGTGTTAGGCGAGCCTTCGGGCCCCGCCCGACCGGCACCGGTCGTACCGCGAATACCGATGGCAACCACCGGCGTTTCGATGCTCATCGCATCGACGGCGGATTTGGAAATCTGGCCACTGACGAAAGAGAACACGCCTTCGGCAACACTGGCGGAGAACTTGCCTTCCTTGGTCGCCGGGTCATAGACCATTTCGTCCATAACCATGGAACCGCCTTCGCCCAAGGCAAAAGTCGTATCGTCAACAAACACCAAGCCGACGGCAGCACCGTCGCCGGTTTCGATCTTATCGCCTTGGTAAATGGAATCACCCTTGGACAGGGTGTCTTGGCTGCCATCTGCACGAGTCGCCGTGACGGCGCCCGAAAGCTCTTCGACCTTGCCGATAGGTTCAGCGGCTTGGGCCAACTGTGCAGGGGCCAGTTGAGTCGGACCTAAATCTTCACTTCCTTCCGAAGAATTGCCGCTTTGGGCCTCGGAAGAGATGCCATTCTTGGCATTTAGATCATCAAATTCCATAACAATACTCAATCAAATTGCGCGCGCCACAACGCACTTGGCACGCCGCTTCAGGCTCCCTCCAAACTCGATACACACCCATATTTCGATATTTCAAGATGGTCATTATTTTTATGCGCTTATTTAAGTCAGCGCCTTTATCCATCCTTATAAATACAATTCTATACCAAACTGTTAAGCACGGCAACTATCGGTAAAAAACCTCTCAATGCCCCGACGCATACTCCCCGCGTTATTTCAGGGGAACGCCGCCAACAACCGCTAAATTTAGCCGACCCATAGCGTACAGCAATTCATAAGCAGCACCCAAAACTTCGGCTTCTTCAAACGCCAAACTACCTTCCGCCACAGTCAGCTGCGCAATTGCGTCCAGGACTTCCAAAACCGTCGATTTTCCTTTTTTCCGGTCTTTGCGAACCAATTCCAAGGATTTGCTGTGAATGGCCAAGCCGTCGGTCAAAATCTTAACCCGCTCTTGCGACGTACGGAGCTTATCCCAGGCATTGCGAACCAATTCTTCGGTCCGATTGCGGGCTTCTGTATACGTAGACAGCCACTGCTTAGCTGTTTCCTTGTTTTGGCGCAGAGTATTAATCGCCGTTCCGCCCAGATTAAAGCTGTAGGACATCTGCAACTTGGTCAGAAGCTCACGCTCCTTGCCAATTGCGCCGCCAAAATCTTCTTTATACTTGTCCTCCACCACACCTTCGACCTTGGGGAAGAACCCAGCCGCCCGCGCCGTGCTGACTTTTTGTCGGTTAATAAAGCTTGTGATCCGCCCCGATAGAAGCAACGGGTTATCCCGCATCGCGAGCTTAATGGCTTCTTCAACTGAACCCGGCATGAGGTCCAACGGTAATCTCGGACGCACCATGTTCTTGACCGCTGGCGGCTTACTTTTCGTGGTTTCGCGGTAGGCGTTCTTCGCGGTCCGTAATTGTTTCAGCAACGAAACCCGAAGGTCTTCTTGCGATGCCAGCTTTGATTTTGCCTTCAATACATCCGTTGATGTGCCGGCACCAATTTTTAGCCGACTTTCCTCAAGCCGGCCCTGCTCAACGATGATTTCAATCGCGCGTTCGGCAATCTGAATTGTTTGATCAAATCTCAGGACATTGATGTAGGCCAAGATCACATCGCGCATAATCGTTTGGCGGGCATCTTTAAGCCGCGCCGCGACCTCTGCAGCCTCCATCCGCTTTTCCCGGACTTGGCTGTTGACGTTGCCAAAATCCCAAATCAACTGGGTTACGGACAAATTCACGTCACGGGTGACGAGGGTGGTATCGTCAGCGGTTTCCGGCTTCTGTTTTTCGTGACCATAATTGGCAGTAACAGCCAAGGTCGGATACCACTGACCAAAGACGACTTTTTCTTCTTGTTTCTTGGCTGCGAACTCCGCCTGTGCTGCCTTTACAACATCATCGTTCTTGACGACACCCGGCAATAAATCGCCGAGCGACTCCGCGTTAGCATTTCCAGCGGACACGCCAACGACAAGCAAAACCGCGGTAGCGATAAATAGACGCCTCCACGAACACGTAATATCAAATCCAGACAAGGACTTAGTCCCTTTATTCACGTCTAGCATCGTATAGCACGAAAAGTTCAAATGAAAACTCGAAATTTTGCGGCCTTCAAAATCTTACCTACATGAATCTATAAATTAATAATAACTCAACCCGTTAAAATGTCCGTTAATCAACGTTCTCAAGCGTTACGAACCCATAATATCATATATCGCCTAAGTTTCGGGGTTTTATTTCACTCATATTATTTTTAATACTGTGCTATAAATATTACGATTCGTGGCGTTATAAGGCAACATCTACGACCACGCGCCCCTGGATTCGCCCGGCCAATATCTTGTCGGCCAGTTCTGGTAAATCAGCCAGAGAAACAACCTTCGTCATCGCGTCCAACCGGTCTAAGTCCAGATCAGAGACCAGTCGGTCCCAGGCTTGTTTACGGCGCGTGAACGGGCACAGGTTGGAATCAATCCCCAACAGGTTAACGCCCCGCAGCAAAAACGGCAGTACCGTGCCGCCAAGTTCCGCCCCGCCAGCCAATCCACAAGAAGCCACCGACCCGCCTTGCGCCATTTCAGCCAATACATGAGTCAATGTCGCACTACCAACCGCATCCACACACCCGGCCCAACGCTCTGACAGCAAGGGCCGGTCTGGAAGTTCCGAGAGTTCAGTCCGCTCAATAATTGTCGTTGCGCCTAAATCTTTGAGATAATCGTGGGTTTCCGCCCGTCCTGTGGACGCGGCAACCCGGTATCCGAGCTTCGCGAGAATAGCCACAGCAACGCTACCAAGTCCGCCAGCGGCCCCGGTGACTAAGACTTCACCATCTTGATCCGGCGACAGTCCATGTTCCTCTAGCGCCAAAACCGCGAGCATCGATGTCAATCCCGCCGTACCGACGGCCATGGCCTGCTTGGTGTTCAACCCGTCTGGTAAGGGAACCAGCCAATCCGATTTAACCCGGGCCTTCGTGGCAAAGCCGCCCCAATGAATCTCACCGACCCGCCAACCGGTCAGGATCACCTTGTCGCCAGGTGCATAATCACCCGAGTCTGAATTTGCCACCGTGCCAACAAAATCAATTCCAGGGATATGCGGATAGTTCCGCACCAAACGTCCAATGCCTTTCAGGATCATGCCGTCCTTATAATTCAAGGTCGAATAGTCAACATCAACGGTGACATCGCCTGCTGGCAGATCAGAAACTTTTACCTCTTCAAGCGCTGACGTGACCTTTTTATCGGCCTCTTGCAACATCAGAGCCTTAAACGTTTCGGACATTCACATCTCTCCCTTGGTCGGAATAATCTTTGTTCTTAGCGAAACCTCACCTTATAACCTTGGCGAAGGCGATAACACACCCCATGTTACGTGAAGTTATGAAATTAATGGCTGGTGCCCCAGCGGAGCGACAAAATGTTTATTCAGACAGAAAAATTATCCGAAGCGGACTCCATGAAGTTTATCCCGGGAACGAGCGTCCTGAACTCAGGCAAGGCCGCGTTTGGCAACCAAGCGGAAGCCGGGAGTTCCCCTTTGGCGCAACGCTTGTTTGAAGTGGATGGTGTCGTTCGCGTTTCTCTGGACAAGGATTCAATTACGGTCGGCAAGACCGAGACGTTGGAATGGGATCATCTGAAAGCCCCGGTGCTCGGCGCCATTATGGATCACTTCAGTTCCGGCGCGCCGACAGTTGTTGGGGATGATTCGCCCGATGAGGATTCAGGCGGCAAAGTAGTTGATGAAATCAAAGACCTGATTGATACCCGAATCAAACCCGCTGCTGAACAGAACGGTGGCGATGTGGCATTTGACTCGTATAAAGACGGGATCGTTTACCTGGAGATGATGGGTCCGGCGGTTGCGCTAAAAACCGGCATCGAAAACATGCTGCGCCATTATATTCCCGAAGTTCAAGAAGTCCGCGACTACCGCGATGCCATCCCCAAACCGGGTCTGGAAACGCCGGTCGGTTTAGCTGTCAAACAAGTCATCGACGAACGGATTAATCCTTCAGTCTCCTCGCATGGTGGCCATATTGCCTTGGTCGATGTTCAAGAAGACACCGTCTACATCCGACTTGAAGGCGGCTGCCAAGGCTGCGGCATGGCGGATGTCACATTGAAGCAAGGCATTGAGGTGGAGATCAAAAAGAATGTGCCGGAGATTTCGACGGTCACCGACACCACCGACCACGCCGACGGAACAAATCCATATTTCGCGCCCGGTAAGTAATTACTCAATGAACGTCCTGCTGATTTCGACCTATGACCTGGGCCACCAGCCCTTCGGTCTCGCCTCACCGGCAGCCTGGCTTGAAGATGCCGGTGCTGAAGTTGCTTGCCTGGACTTGGCCGTAGAGCGCATTGACGAAGCTGCCGTAAAGGCTGCGGGGTTAATTGCGTTCCATATTCCAATGCACACGGCGACCCGTTTAGCGATGGAAATGGTGCCGAAAATCAGAACAATCAATCCGACAGCAACTCTCTGCTTTTACGGTCTCTATGCGCCTCTAAATGAAGCCGTGTTGCGCGAGCTTGGGGCGGATTTAATTTTGGGCGGTGAATACGAAGATGGTTTAACAACTGCTTACAAACGGCTTCTTGAGAGTGGCGGATCCATACAAACGGAACCTTTGATTTCCACTGCCAAGCAGGCATTTCGGATACCACGTCGAAAGACCCTTCCAAAGCTTAATCAGTACGCACACCTGAATATGGGCAATGGTGAAACCCGCACCGCCGGCTACACGGAAGCCAGTCGTGGCTGCAAACATTTTTGCCGTCACTGTCCGGTGGTGCCGGTCTACGAAGGTAAGTTTCGCATTGTCGCGAAAGACGTCGTCATGGCGGACGTTCGGGCTCAGGTCGAGGCCGGTGCCCAGCACATCACCCTCGGCGATCCGGATTTCTTCAATGGCCCGGGACACGCGCTTCCCCTGATCGAGCAATTCCATACTCAATTTCCCAATATTACCTACGATGCGACGATTAAGGTCGAGCATCTTTTGAAATATGCATCGCACATGGAGACCCTGGTTCGGACGGGGTGCTTGTTCGTGACCACGGCCGTTGAGTCTGTGGATGATCAAATTCTTGACCTGTTGAATAAAGGGCATACTCGAGATGAGTTCGTTCGGGTGACTAAATTGGCGCGCGACGCTGGGCTTGTCCTATCGCCTACCTTCGTTCCGTTTCTGCCATGGACGACGGTAGATGGGTATGTGGATTTGCTCGCTCTGTTGGCGGAGCTTGATTTGATCGGTTACGTGGCACCAGTCCAGCTCAGTATTCGACTGTTGATCCCACAAGGCTCGCATATGTTAAAAGTCGATGGCATGGAGGAATTCATTACCGGCCATGACAGCGGTGAACTGAGTTATCAATGGCGTCATCCCGACCCGCGCATGGATCAACTGCATAAAGATGTTACGGCCCTGGTCGAAGATCATCAAACCCGGGACGCGCCTCGGTCAGAGACATTTGAAGGTCTCTGGCAGTTGGCGAATAAAGCCGCCGGTCGAATTGCGCCACCGTTAAACATAGGCACTGCAGAAACAATTCATGTGCCGCAAATGAGTGAGCCCTGGTATTGCTGCGCTGAGCCAACGTCCGCGCAATTGGCCGGACTTTAATGCCGACTAAACACGACAATGGTCGACTGCTGCTTCTTATTCCCAAAACCTCTTATCGTGCGCAAGATTTTTTAGCTGCTGCTGAACAGCTTGGGGCTGACGTTGCCGTGGGCTCTAACCACCGCTCGACCCTGGAAAATCTTTCCCAAGGTAAAACCGTCAAATTCAACTTTAAGACCGTCGAGCGTGGCGTCGACGAGATCATCGCCTATGACAAAAAGTACCCTTTGAGAGCCATCCTCTCGGTCGATGAAGAGACAACAATACTCGCCACCGAGGCCAGCAAGGCCCTGGGCCTCCCCCACAATCCGCCTGACGCCATTCGGGCAACGGTCGATAAATACAAGTTTCGACAAGCCATCATTGGGGCTGGGTTACCCTCCCCTGAGGTCACGCGGCTGACAATTTATGATGACCCGATTGCTCCAGCCCGGAAGGCCGACTATCCGGTGGTGCTAAAGCCCGCCGCTCTTTCGGCCAGCCGCGGCGTTATTCGTGCCGATTACGAGGCTGAATTTATCGCTGCGTTTGAGAGGATCGTAAAAATTCTGCATCAAGCGGACTTGGTCTTTACTGGAGAAGGCAAGGATCAAATCCTGGTGGAGACTTTTGTGCCGGGCATGGAAGTTGCACTGGAAGGGTTGCTGCAAGACAGCAAGCTAACGCGTCTTGCCCTGTTCGATAAGCCTGATCCTTTGAATGGACCGTTCTTTGAGGAAACACTTTACATCACACCGTCGCGCCTGCCCGAAAAAACCCAGGACCTCATCACAGAAACAACAGCCAAAGCACTTTCTGTCCTGGGTCTTACGGACGGCCCGATCCATGCCGAACTGCGGGTGAATAGCCTGGGTGTGTATGTCATAGAAGTGGGGGCCAGGACCATCGGCGGCCTTTGCGCCCGCACCCTACAATTTGGCACCGGCATGAGCTTGGAAGAAATTGTCCTGCGTCACACCCTAGGTCTGACGCTTCCTTCGACCGAACGCGAAGTTACGGCCTCTGGCGTTATGATGATCCCAATCCCGGAAGCTGGCGTGCTGAAATCCGTAAGCGGCGAGGAAGAGGCGCGCACCGTGCCTGGCATAGAAGACGTGACAATCTCTATTCCCATTGGCAAGCAACTGATCCCTCTGCCAGAGGGTAATAAATATCTGGGATTTATATTCGCCAAGGCTGAAACGCCGGAAAGCGTGGAAGCCGCCCTTAGAGAAGCGCACCGGCGGTTGGTGTTCGAAATAAGTGCGTAATTGTTTCTAAGAATTAATTTCTCTAAGAATTAATTTCTCTAAGAATTAATTTCCCAGGCCCTTAACCCAACCAACGATCACATCAACGCCGGTTTCCAGCACATCAATGTGTCCGCCATCAACAACAGCGTAATTGTTTTTGGGGTGAGGCGGCGCGTTGGTGTAGGCGTAGCTTTCGCCGCGCCGGTACATCCGGTCGCCTTCGCCAATGATCCATAGCAGCGGCGTGCTGGGCTTCAGGCCCTCAACATTTCGGGGCATCACCAAAGCCCCGTCGGCATCGTAGTAACTCAAGTAAAATTTTGCTTTTACCAAAAACGACTCGGTGCGGCCCTGATTGATATCGTTGAAGTCGTCCTTCTCGTCCCCTTTGCCAGCAGCAACCAATTCCCGGGCGCGACGATAATCGAATTTCATGCGGCGTTGAAAACCACGAAGTTCGACCGGATGGCCGGGGGCAATGGCCATGACGCCTGCTAGACCTTCACGCTTTGTCGCATAATAAAGCGCCACATTGGCACCAATACTGTGGCCAGCAAGGATGACCCGACTTGCCCCCTTGTTTCGCAACCCTTGCAACGCCTTGTCGATTTCGGCAACCGCCCCGTCTACGTCATTGTCTAGAAATCGACTCTCTGACCAAGGCATTTCGGGAAGACTGAAAAGGATACCGTTGTCTTGAAAGGCATCTGCCAAAGGCTCGAATATGCGCGAGTCTGGGTCACCGTTTTTTCCGTGCAAAAGCACGACACCGGTTTTTCCAGACTCTGCGCTTGCAGCAAAACAAAGCCCCAGTACCGCAAAAACTGCGAGAACTGGGGCTAGATGGCGCATACAAAACCGCCTGTTCAAATTTGCTCAGTTTCGATTTAAGCGTCGGGCTCGAACCCTGGGTCGTAGTGCGGGCCACTCATGGTGCCGTCTACCGCCATGCCGATGACGCCGTGAGACAGGTCCTTGATCGCACAGAAAATAACATCTTCGTCCTGGGTTGCCCTAATCGTATGGGGCGCTTCAGCAGGAATGTAAATCATCGTTCCCGTGGGGGCGACGAATTCAACACCATTGATGCTACCATGAAGCGTGCCTTCAAGAACAAGATTGAATTGTTCGTTGGGATGGGAATGCATCCGCGATCCCGTGCCCTTGGGTTTGCGGATACAGCCAACCAGCATCCGTTCGCCTTCGATAACACCACCATGAGACGTGGAATAACCGGTGCCCGCTGGAACGATTTCAACTTCTTTAAAGTTGAATGTATATCCGGCGTTGTCTTTGCCTGCTTTTACCGCACCTTCGCTTTTCGTTTCTGCCGCCATTTTATCGTCCTTACTTTCATCTGATTAAGTCGGTTTACATCGCACACCGACGATGCATTATGAAATCACTCCGCTCCAATAGCATACAAAATTAGGCCTTTCAAATCCAACGTTACGCGCTACATTTTTGTAGAACTTAGGATTTTGAGGTCTGCAGGAACAATCAGGATTGAAAAAAACTATGGAACACTTCGACGCCATCCCTCTGAATTTTCGTTTCGGAACCGAAATAGTAGGCTTGGACCTTACGGAATCTCTGAACGAAGAAGAAAAATCGCAGATTATTACCCTGTTCAACAGCGCATCCGTTCTGTTATTTCGGAACCAAACCCTGACCCCAGGGCAACTCAGCGCCTTTACCGAAACATTTGGCAAGCAGGACATCCATCATCTGGCCGAAAGCACGTTCCCGGATCACCCTGAAGTCCGCGTTCTTTCCAACAAGAAAAACGCCGATGGCACATTGATTGGCGCATACAAAGGGGGCCATCACTGGCATTCAGACCTTTGCTTTAAAGAAATTCCCGGAAAGGCGACGCTCCTATACGGCGCGGAATGCCCGCCTGAAGGCGCTGATACCCTGTTTGCCGATATGCATTCAGCCTACGAGGACCTGCGCCAAGACTTGAAGGAAAAATTAGAAGGCCGTATGGCGACAAACGATCGCAACTGGCGTTATTCAGACCTTTATCCGTGGCGCCCCGCTTTGACCGAAGAACAAATCACCAAGGTCCCGCCGGTCCAACACCCGGCCGTTATCACCCACCCTCAGTCAGGACGACGGGCTCTTTTCGTTACCGAAATGATGGTTCCTCACATTGACGGCATGGAAGATGACGTGGCTCAGGCGCTTGTTGCCGAAGTCGAAGCCTTCGCCACCCAGGAAAAATATGTCTATCGGCACAAGTGGCAACAAGGCGACTTGGTCGTCTGGGACAATCGCGCCACGCTTCACAAAGCAACGCCATTCGACGACAGCAAATACGACCGCATGATGTACCGCACCCAGGTTTTGGGCGAAAAGCCGGTGTTTAAGCCTGATGCTGGGTAAAATCATCATCGACAAACAATTCTGCGGCCCGCCAGAGTCAGGCAACGGCGGCTACACCTGTGGACGGCTCGCGCAATATATCGAAGGTGCGGCGGAAGTTACTCTGCGCCTGCCGCCCCCTTTGAATGTTACGATGGAAGTCCACGGTGACCCGACCGAACGCATCACCCTAATGCATGATGATCAACTCATTGCCGAGGCCAAGCCAGCTCAAGTCGATCTGGACATTGAACCCGCTCCCTCCATCGAAGACGCGACCGCTGCCTCAAAACACTATACCGGCTTTAACGAACACCCCTTCCCGACCTGTTTCGTCTGTGGACCGAAACGAGACGAAGGCAATGGCCTGCGGTTGTTTCCCGGTCGCCTTCCAGGTGATGAACGCGTTGCTGCAATCTGGGTCCCCAACTCGTCATTAAGTAAGGACGGTAAAATTAGCCCTGAATTCATCTGGTCAGCACTCGACTGCCCCGGCTCCTACGGCGTCATGAAAGCTGAATTAGAGCCCATTGTCTTGGGCCGTATGGCAACACACATTATTAGCGACGTCACACCAGGAGAACCCTACGTCGTCACCGGCTGGTCCCTCGGCATCGACGGACGGAAACATTATGCAGGGACGGCGATCCATACGGGGACAGGTAGCTTGATAGCGTATGCAAAGGCGACGTGGTTTTTGCTCGGGTGAACTGAATAAATTACTTAATGAATCTCCGGTTCCGGAACCGCCACTCCCGCTTCCAAATAATCAAAGTCACAACCTTGGTCAGCCTGCAGAACGTGCGCTGAGTACATTTTTCCAAAGCCCCGTTCGTAGCGTGGTTCAGGTTTCACCCAAGCGGCCCGGCGGCGTTCGAGTTCTTCGTCGCTGATGTCCAAGTGGATGCGCCGGATTTCCGCATCTGTTTCGATAAAGTCACCAGTTTGAACAAACGCAAACGGCCCGCCAATAAATGATTCGGGTGCGACGTGAAGCACGCACGCGCCGTAGCTGGTGCCGCTCATTCTAGCGTCTGAAAGCCGCAGCATGTCGCGCACGCCTTCCTTTAGAAGCTTCTTTGGGATTGGCAACATGCCCCATTCGGGCATACCAGGTCCGCCGAGAGGCCCTGCGTTCTGCAATACTAGAACCGTATCCACGGTGACGTCCAAGTCCTCATTATCGATCTCGGCCGCCATGTGGTTATAGTCCTTAAATACCAACGCCGGTCCGCGGTGCTTTAAGAACCTCGGGTCGGCGGCGGCGGGTTTCATGACGCATCCGCCGGGTGCGATATTGCCGTACAGAACCGCCGTCGCGCCTTCCGCATAAACCGGATTGTCTACGGTTTGAATGACGTCTGGCTTATGGACCTTGGCTCGAGCGATATTTTCGCCAATGGTTTTACCCGTGACCGTTATCGCGTCTGCGTCCAAAAGTCCTTTTAATTCGGTCATGAAGGCGGCCAAACCACCCGCATAAAAGAAGTCTTCCATCAAATATGTGCCGGACGGTTTGACGTTAGCGATCACCGGGGTCTTTCGCGAAATTTCATCGAACCTGTTGAGGTCCAAATCAACTCCTGCGCGCTTAGCCATGGCAATCAAATGAATGATGGCATTGGTCGACCCCCCCATCGCCATGTGCACAGTCACCGCATTATCGACTGATGCCCGGGTCACAATGTCACTTGGCTTTTGATCTTCCCACACCATATCGACAATGCGCCGACCCGAGTCGCCACACATACGGGGGTGGTTTGAATCTGGTGCCGGAATGGAACTGGCCCCCGGCAAGGTCATGCCCATGGCCTCGGCAATAGCGGTCATGGTTGAGGCTGTGCCCATGACCTGACAGTGGCCATGAGACCGGGCAATGCCGCTTTCAATTTCGTCCCAGTCTTGTTCGGTAATATTACCGGCGCGGAGTTCGTCCCAATATTTCCAGGTGTCCGTGCCCATGCCGAGGGGCTTTCCCGCCCAATTTCCGCTCAGCATTGGTCCCGCAGGCACGTAGATTGCCGGGATGTCCATACTGAATGCCCCCATCAAAAGCCCTGGTGTCGTCTTATCACACCCGCCCAGCAATACCGCGCCATCAACTG
Organism: Rhodospirillaceae bacterium; assembly: GCA_018660465.1. Classification (NCBI taxonomy): domain Bacteria; kingdom Pseudomonadati; phylum Pseudomonadota; class Alphaproteobacteria; order Rhodospirillales; family Rhodospirillaceae; species Rhodospirillaceae bacterium. Next base: position 25,296 of record JABJKH010000069.1, on the reverse strand, counting down.
GATGAGAGCGCAACAATTCTTCCGTCTCCATTGCCAAGAAATTCCGATACAGCATGGTGGTCGGTTTGACGAAGGGCTCGGCCAAGCTCATCGCCGGCAATTCCAACGGAAATCCGCCTGCCTGCAACACGCCCCGTTTCACATCTTCGGCCCGGTCGCGCAGATGCGTATGGCAGGGATTAAAGTCACTCCATGTGTTTACGACGGCAATTACCGGGCGACCAGCGAAGTCTTCCCGAGAATACCCGATTTGCTTCATTCGCGCCCGATGGGCAAATGAGCGTAAATCAGTAACGCCAAACCAGCGGTGGCTGCGCAACTCTTCCGGCTTTTTTATTTTCTTATTTTCCGTCATCACGTGACCTTTCCGTAGGCTATACCTTAAATAGGGGGTGCATCCTGTGCACCAATGTGTTGTATACTAGGGTTAGCAAGGCTGGGAAACCCCACCTAAGGTTGGACTATACAGAGGAATAATACAAAATATGAAGCCCGTCCGTTCTGTCGAGCGCGCAATTTCCATTTTATTTTTAGTGGCACAAAGCGACGCACCGTTAGGTCTTTCCGAAATTAGCCGGTCGATTGGTTTGGACAAGGCAACATCTCTCAGACTGCTTTCCACACTCGGCAATGCCAAGCTGGTGCAGCAGGACCCGATCACACGGCGGTATATCCCGGGCTCCAATATCTCCCGGCTTTACAGCACGTGGCGGAGTGACATCCGCAATTTGGCAAAGCCCTACATGGAAATCCTTATGCGCAAGACAGAGGAAACCGTGTGCTTGGTTTGCCCCCGTGGCTTGGAACGAGTCACGATTGAGGTGCTGCCATCTGGCCATGAACTGGCCGTCGTGCCGACCATTGGCAGCGCAGTTCCCATATATACAGGTGCAACGGGCCGAGTCTTCATGGCTCATCTGCAAGAAGTGGAATGCGCACGAATTATCAAGCAAACCAATCTGCACCCCCTAACATCGACAGCGGTATCGAATCCTGCGGTTTACATGAAGGAACTGGAACAAGTTCGCCAGGCAGGTTATGCCCAAACAACAGGCGAAGTGACCATTCATTCCTGTGCAATTGCCGCCCCTGTCTTTAATAGCGCTGGTGAAATTATCGCAGCCATTTCACTACGTGGACCTGAAACCCGCATAACCAATCAACGCGGTGCAGAACTGGCCCCGGCGGTTGTTCAAACGGCGCAAAGGATTAGCGAAGAACTGGGCTACGGCCAAAGCAAAACCGCTGCAGCCGGATAAGGTGTCCAACAAACCTGAGAACCAGGAACGTTTGCCCGTCACGTTGGTGACAGGCTTTCTTGGCAGCGGAAAAACAACGCTGCTAAATTTCCTGCTCAAACAACCCGAACTTTCTGACACTGCCGTCATCATCAATGAATTTGGCGACGTCGGTCTGGATCATCTGTTGGTTGAAACAGCCGATGAGAATATGGCGCTGCTGGCCAGCGGCTGTATCTGCTGCACCATTCAGGGCGACTTGGCGGGCACCCTTCAAGACCTTCTGAACAAGCGCGGCAAAAACGGCATGCCGCCGTTCCGCAAAGTCGTGATTGAAACCACAGGGCTCGCCGATCCGGTACCGATTCTCAAAACCCTTTTGACCCACCATATTATCTCGAACCACTTTGTCTTGGATGGGGTGGTGACGGTAGTTGATGCCGTCAATGGGGGCGATCAATTGGACACCCACTTGGAATCGGTCAAGCAAGCAGCAACCGCTGATCGCATTGTATTGGCGAAGGAAGACTTGGCGGAGCCAGCGAAACTGGCCGACCTTAAATCTCGATTGACGGAGATAAATCCGGGTGCAGATCAACTCACCGCGAATAACGGCGTTCTCAACCCCAATGACCTATTCGGCATCGGATTAGAATCCAGGGGCGCACGCGGCGATGATGTTGAAGACTGGCTGCGCCTAGATGCCTTTAAAGACCATCACCATCATAATCATAATCATGGCAGCGAAGACAGCGTCCACACCTTTGCCGTCTATATCGACAAACCGATCCACCCGATGGGTCTAAAACTTTGGGTGGATGCGATTTCGACATTTCTTGGGCCCGGATTGCTGCGCGTAAAAGGCATCCTCAACGTTAAGAGCGAACCCATCGTCGTCCACGCCGTCCAACAGGTTTTCCACGAACCCCAAGCCCTAACCGCTTGGCCCGACGGCGATCACCGATCCAAAATTGTCTTCATCACCCTAGGTTTGGATGAAACTGAAATTCGCGGATCCCTCAACGCCTTTCGCTACGACCCCGTCGTCGACAAACAACCAGGTGAAGCCATCCACCCCGAAAATTACGCCCAGTTCATGAACGCAATGTCGCACTTTAAGATTTGATCGAGCCGCCGCAGTCGAATCAAACCGGTCGTTGCGGCTTCATGTCGTCACGACTGATCCCGGCGACTTCCACAGGGGTCGTCATCGCATCGCGGCGGAAGGGCTCGCCCAGTTCTTGGTTCAAGATGACTTCAATGAAGGTTGTCGTTCCCGTCATTTGTTCCTTACACGCGGTCTGGAGCGCATCGGTCAGGTCCTGCATGGTCGTGACCTGAACACCTTTTGAGCCACAGGCTTCGGCGATTTTTGCGTATTCGACATCTAGGTCTAATTCCGTTCCGACAAAGTTATCCGCGTACCACAGGGTCGTATTCCGCTTTTCAGCACCCCATTGATAGTTGCGGAAGATGACCATGGTAATCGGCGGCCATGGGTCACGACCGCACGCCGTCATTTCATTCATGGAAATACCGAACGCCCCGTCACCGGCAAAGCCAACGACAGGTATATCAGGGCAGCCGATTTTTGCGCCAATGATCGCCGGGAAGCCATAACCGCACGGGCCAAACAACCCGGGAGACAAATATTTCCGTCCCTCATCAAATGTCGGATAGGCATTCCCAAGCGCACAGTTGTTACCAATGTCAGACGAGATGATTGCATCGCGCGGCAGGCCCGCTTGGACGGCGCGCCATGCCATACGCGGGCTCATCCGGTCAGCATGCTTGTTGCGTGCGCGTTCGTTCCAGGTCGTGCCCGGATCGTCGTCTTCGTGATCCATGGAGGCCAAAGTCTGCAACCATCTAGATTTCGTCGTGGCGACCAGGTCCTGGCGTTCGGAGCGCCCGGCATCGCCCGCACCATCAGAAAGCAGTGCGGTAATTTGCTCAGCAACTAACTTAGCGTCGCCTTGAATCGGTACCGTGACTTTTTTTGTCAGGCCGATCCGGTCTGAATTCATGTCCACTTGAATGATCGTCGCATCCTTGGGCCAATAGTCGATGCCATACCCCGGCAGGGTAGAGAAAGGATTAAGCCGCGTGCCCAACGCCAGCACGACATCGGCCTTAGAAATCATCTCCATCGCCGCCTTTGATCCGTTATACCCGAGCGGGCCCATGAACAACGGGTGCGAACCCGGAAAAGCGTCAGGGTGTTGATAGCCACAGCACACAGGGGCCGTCAGCCGTTCGGCCAACACCTTTGAAGCCTCAATGCCGCCCGAAAGCACAACACCTGAGCCATTTAGAATAACCGGGAACTTAGCTTCAGAGAGAAGCTTGGCCGCATCCGCAATAGCCTGCGCCCCCCCAGAAGGCCGTTCGAGACGCACGATGGGCGGCAGTTCAATATCAATAACCTGGGTCCAGAAATCACGCGGTACGTTGATCTGCGCCGGGGCAGAGCCACGCCACGCCTGTTCGATCACCCGGTTAAGGACCTCTGCCATGCGAGACGGATCGCGGACTTCTTCTTGGTAACACACCATCTCCTGGAAGATTTCCATTTGCGGGACTTCTTGGAAGCCACCTTGGCCCATGGTTTTATTGGCCGCCTGGGGTGTTACCAACAACAAAGGCGTATGGTTCCAATAGGCGGTCTTCACGGGCGTCACGAAGTTGGTAATGCCGGGGCCGTTCTGGGCAATCATCATGGACATCTCGCCAGTAGAGCGGGTATAGCCATCCGCCATCATGCCGGCATTGCATTCGTGGGCACAGTCCCAGAAATTAATCCCTGCCTTGGGGAAAAGGTCTGAAACCGGCATCATCGCAGATCCAATAATACCAAACGCATGTTCGATCCCATGCATCTGCAAAACCTTCACAAACGCTTCTTCCGTGGTCATCTTCGTCATTTCAATTTCCTTTTCAGTATTTAGTTCGGCAGGGCTCGTAGGGCCGTATACGAGCTGTTTTTTAGCAAGCCGCAGTTTACCGAGTAGGACGATGAATGCAAGGTAAGGGCGTTAAATATCGCGGTCCTCAAGCCCCGCCATGGAGCGCAGGACCTCGAAGAAGACCATCGTGTCTTTTTCCGATAATCCTTTTTCGCAAGCTGCCTGTAACAGCTGCGCCCAGGTGCCGATCATCAATGTGGGTGCTCCCACCTTTTGCCCCATTTCCAGCATCAGGCGAGCATCCTTGAGCGAGCTGCGAACAAACGAATCTGCCGTATAATTTCCCGACAACACCTTCGGCCCCTTGTCGTTCATGGTCTTGGAATAACTCGCGCCGTCTTTGAGGACTTCCAGCAGGTTGGTGGTTTCGAGCCCGGCCTTCTCCCCCATCACCAACCCTTCGGCAAGCGCCAACCTATTTCCCGACAGCACAAGATTGATCACCAGCTTGGTGCGGGACCCCGACCCCGCAGGCCCCATATAATAGGCGGCGCGGGCAATCGCCTCGAACACCGGCTTGCAGGCTTCAAAATCTTCCTCCCGCCCGCCAGCAATAACAATGGTATCCCGCTCATGTGCCATGGCACTGGTGCCGCTGATCGCTGAATCAAGATATCGGATGCCTTTGTCGGCGAGGTCTTTGAATGTCTGTTCGGATATTTCAGGACGGGCCGTCGTCGTGTCACAAACATAAAGCCCCTCCGCTGCCCCTTCGGCAATGCCGCCAGCCCCAAGCAACGCCTCACGGGCAATGTCGGCCGTCGGCAGCGAGGCGATCACACAGTCAACGCCCTTGGCCACATCAGCAGGCGTCGCAACCGCCTCGCCTCCCTGGTCACGCAATTGGTCCATGCGGTCAGAATCAGGGTCATACCCCTGCACGCTAAATTGCGCCCTCTGCAAATTAGCAATAAACGCCTGTCCCATCAGGCCCATACCAACGATGCCGACGCGTTTTGTCATGGGGGATGTTGACATAAGGCCTTCCTTTACTTAACTACGCCATTGGCGTAGTGTGGATTTATGGAGAAGCTGGTAACTGTTGTTGAAATACCGAACTTTTCATCCCGCGCCAAGGGGTTGCTGTCCCCAGCCCTGCGCGAAGAAATTGCGGTCCTTGTTGCAGAAGACCCGACTTACGGTGATCTCATGGTCGGTACAGGTGGATGTCGCAAGGGTCGGTTTGCTTTGGAAGGACGCGGAAAAAGCGGCAGTGTGCGGTTTGTCTATCTGTATTGCGGTGACGGTAAACCAATATTTTTGGTGGCCTTGTTTGCGAAAAATGAGAAGAGCAACCTAACGAAAAGCGAACGCAACAATCTGGCAAAGGTCGCCAAAGCCATCTGCAAAACGTATGGAGCACGAAAATGAGCAAAGCATTCAAAAACATCATGACCGGTCTGGAAGATGCCCTTGCCTATGCCGAAGGCGACAAATCCAAAGCGGTCGAACATAAAATTTTCGTTCCCGACGTTAAAGAAATCCGCCGGAAAACAGGACTATCCCAACCAAAATTCGCTGACATCTTCCACATCCCTGTCGGCACCCTCAGAAACTGGGAACAGGGCCGTCGGCACCCAGAAGGCCCGGCTGTGGCGCTTTTAAAAATTATTGATGCGGACCCGGAAACTGCGGTTCGGGCGTTGCATGGTTAGGCCCGAACTAGAAGTATATGAGTGCAACTGATCTATAAAAATTATTATTTATAATTTCACAATTTTATTAACAATAACAAAATTGTGCTAAACTGATTAGATCAGACAGAGAGCCCCTCAGCAAAAGTTAGAATAAAAATTTTCACGAAACGTGAGTTCTCATGGAAATAATAATCGAACTATCACTTTGGGTATTAGTGGAATTTCTATGGTATTTCATCATGTACAACACGGGCGCAATAGTTCTTAGAGTAATTTCGTTTGGAAAAATAAAGCATCCCCTATGGTTCTTTGGAGCCACAAAAAATATCAATAAATTTCATGTATCTATTCTCGTCGGACTTCTTTCCTACGTAGTAATAATTTTCGCTTTTGCTATAGCCAATTGGTTTTGATAGCCAAGAAATCGTAATTTGATTCTAAATTTTCATAGTTTTCACGTCCCTACTTCACCATCCCCAACAACTCCTTAAACGCGTCTGTCCCGGCTTTTTCCAGCCACTCAAACACAACCATTTCCGTCGTCACAATTCCGGCCCCGTGGGCACTCAAGCGATCTAGACAAGCCTTCTCGCTTTCGGGGGAGCGCGACGACGTGGCGTCGGTGACGACGAAGATTTCGTAGCCTTGTTCCATCAGGTCGACGCCGGTTTGCATGACGCAGATATGGGCTTCCATGCCGACGATGATGGCTTGCTTGCGGTCCAGGTCTTTGAACTTGGCCGCGAAGGTGGGTTCGTTCATGCAGGAGAAATGTGTTTTCTCGAGAACAGGGGCACCAGGCACAATGTCTTGGAGTTCGGGCACGATAGAGCCCAGGCCCTTGGGGTATTGTTCGGTCATAAGGACCGGCACGTCCAGGCGAGCGGCTGCCTTCATCAAGATACCCGCGTTTTTGATCACCCGAGCCGGAGCCTGCATGGCGGGGACGAGGCGTTCTTGGATGTCGATGACGATCAGGCAGGAATTTTGTGCCTTGATCAGCATGGAGTTAGTTTCCCCAACGCCAGCGATCCGTGCGAGTCTTTTCTCGCTGGGTTGCCGTCCAGCAGGCATAGAAAATCAGGGCAAATACACAAGCGGTAAAAGCCAATGACGCCGAAGCGGTTGCACCTAAGGAATAGACCATCAGCGTCAGCGCCAACATGAACGGCGATACCTGTAGGATTAGCGCCAAAACCACGACAAGCAGCCAGAGGCCGTATTCGAAAAACCGCATCAGGATGGGTATATTTCGCATCATACGAAATTCTACGCCTAATAAATTAACGGACGCAACGAGTGATTGCGTCCGTTAAAATTTTTTAAGTCACACGGATAACAGAAAACCGACTTATGCGGCTTCGAATTTATCCCGCGTGACCTTCGTCATATCCGAGCCTTCGATGCGGATCAGACGGGTTGAGTCTTCCCGCCTGGGCGAATGCACATCACCGATGTTGTAGAGGATTGCATCCCCCGGCGTCATTTCGTACGTCTTCACCGGCTCGACAATTCCGGGCTCACCGTCCGCAGGCTTTTTGGTAACGTTCCATTCGGTCATTTCGGTGGTGCCTTTGGCTTGGCCGTAGATCGCCCAAGACGGGCCATGATCATGCGGGCCGCTCGCCTTCGCGCCATTATAGACGTGGGCGATGATGCAGAAGCCAAAGTCTGGGTCTTCGAACAGAATATTGCGTTCTGAATCCGCGTGCGAACCTAAATGGGTTTCAATAAAGTTCGGGTCGGCGAGCGCCTTTTCCAGGTGCTGGCGTACCCGCTCACGACCATCAGGATTGTTTGCAGCCGCAATGGCGTCATGACAGTCGGCGGAAAGTTCATCAATTGTGTAACCCATGGTAAATTCCTCTCAGTTTTCCAAGACTTCTTTGTTAACCACGACCGCGGGGTCAAGATTCCCCGCAAACGCAGCCAAGACATTGTGCGCACATGCGCTCGACATTCGTTGGGCGCATTCTTCGGTAAACGCGCCACAATGAGGTGATGCTAGAAAATTATCTAACTCGAAAAGCGGATTGTCCACCCCTGGGGGTTCAGGCTCAAACACATCCAGGGCAGCCCCCCGAAGATGCCCGCTTTTAAGGGCTTCATATAAAGCCGCCTCATCAACCATACCGCCCCTCGATACGTTGACCAAATAGGCTCCTTCTTTCATTGCGGCCATTTCCGGCGCAGCTATGAAATTTTCCGTCTCAGGCGTTTTAGGGATGTGGATGGAAACCCAATCGACTTCCGGCAACGCCGCCTTGAAATCGCCAGTGAAGCGGTACCCTGCGGCTTCCACGTCAGCCGCCTGCACGAACGGATCGGCGATCAACACATCCATGCCGAACGCCTTACAGCGCTGCGCCACTTCCTGTCCAATGCGCCCGAAGCCAGCGAGCAAGATCGTCTTTCCGCTGAGTTCAGTGGCAGAGAATGAATCGCTAATGCCAAAGTTTCCCGTCCGGGTCGCTTTATCATAGGGCAGAAATTTCTTTGCCACGGTCAGCATCATCGCCAAGGTATGCTCTGCCACGGCGAGGGCATTTACGTTGCCGACTAGGGCTAAAGGAATGCCCTTCGCGGTTAGAGCTGGCACATCTATTCTTTCATAGCCGACGCCATGGCGGGCGACGATTTTCAGGTTGGGGGCGGCGGCTACCACGTCCTCTGTGATCGCCGTCATGCGAACAATGATCGCGTCTGCGTCTGGCACATGCTCCATCAAATCCGGCGCGTGCTGCGGCAATTCGATATATTCAACATCAGATGCGGCCCGGAGAATTTCCAGGCCGGCATCGACAATTTTTCCGAGGACGAGGACTTTTTTCAAGGTCTACTGATCATCCAGTTTAACCCAGGAGCCCATTTCCATCTGAACAACGTTCAGATTTTGGCCGGGGCGGCGGTCGACCATTTTCTCACCATCCTTAAACACCATGGCGATTTTCTTTTTGTCCTGAAGAACTTTGATGTTCCGGCTCGGGTCACCATCGACAACGACGATGTCGGCGATCTTCCCTTTTTCAAGAGTCCCAAGATCGTCTTCAAGGCCGAGACCAATCGCGGCGTTCTTGGTCGCTGTCTGAATGGCGTGCATGGGTTTCATACCGAGATCGACATAGACTTCCAATTCAAACGCCATCTGGCCCATTTCCGGCTCATACCCCATGTCGGTGCCCATCGCGATCAACGCGCCGGCTTCGTAATATTTCTGGAAGGATTCATAACAGAATGGCTGAATTTCCTTCATCTTATTCAAGATGAACCGAGGCGTGCCCATGTCGCGCCGGATGTCGATGGCGTGGTCTGTGCGGTGCGCCAGGGTCGGCGTGATGGGAATTTTTTTCTCAGCAATTTCAGCAATCATTTCATCTGTGTGAAACACGATGTGTTCCAGAGTGTCCGCACCCGCATCAATGGCGGCACGCTGAGCTTCTGGCGTAAAGGCATGAACGGCGCATTTTTTGTGGTTCATGTGCGCTTCGTCAGCAATCGCAAACAGTTCTTCCGGCGTGTGATTACGCACACCTGGCTCTTCTTTGTCCGTTCCGCCACCACCAGACGCACAGGTCTTGATGACGTCTGCGCCTTGCAACAGGTTAGTACGGGCCAATTTGCGAAGTTCATCTGGCCCGTCAGCGGTAACGAAACCCATACGCTGTGCGGCACGGGGGTTAATCAAATCCAAGTGCGAGCCTGTACCAACTGTAAACGCGCCGATGACCAGCCTAGGCCCACGGAAAATCCCGACATCAATCGCATCCCGAACAGCGCACATTTCGTTTGTCACCAACCCGCGCGAGGTCAGGAAACCCATGTCGCGCAACGTTGTGAAACCCATATCGAGGCAGAGTTGACCATGAAACAATGCATAAAGCTGCTGAAGTTCAGGTGTTACTTCCCACTGCGCGACACGGTAATTCTTAAATGTCAGGCAGTTGAACATGCAAAGGTGCAGGTGATTGTCCATCATCCCCGGCATCAGGGTATGCTTACGAGCATCGACGATTTCAGCGTTCTTCGGGATTTTGACGTCCTTGGCCGTGCCTATGGCCTGAATACGGTCACCTTTGATAACGATGACAGGGTCCTTAACCACACGTCCGCCGTTTCCGTCAATCAGCCGTCCGCCCTTGATCGCTGTTACTTTATTCGTCGGTCTTGCCATGGATAAATTCCCAAATAATTATTGTCGTTGCACGGTTTGAAACTGAGGTTCAAAAACTAAACGTCAGCCCCAGACGGGTCAATGTGAAAACGTTCTAATATTAAGATTTAAGCAACTGGCAATTGTGACTCGTGTAATTCCAGCTGTTCATAGAAATTCTTTAGATAAAGCTCAGATGATGAATCGTGGCACTGGGTTTCAGCCGCACCAAAATCTGTTTTAGGCCGCGTTTGGAGGTCAAAATTCCCATACGTGTCTTCCCCACGTACCAAGGACACGGGCATGCGAACCGAACCAATATTCCGGGTTCGGGTCGGAATATAGCTCAAGGCAATGCCAATGCGCGGTTCATCAGATCGGTTCGCACCCGATTGATGAACGCAGCAGGTATGATGCAAAGAAAACTGTCCGGGCTTTAGAACACCAAGTTCGGTTTGGGTCTGATCGAACCATTCAACGATAACTTGGCCTGCGGTGTTGACGCTGCCTTCGACCATTTTGCTTTTCTGATTCAACTGGCCGCGAATATGACTGCCCTTAGCGAATTCCATTGGCCCACTTTCCATGCTCACATCGGATAGTGCGACCCATGCGGTAACATGATCATGGGGCCGAAGTCCGAAATAGGCTGAGTCTTGATGCCATGCCGCAAACCCTTCTGAATTTGCCTCTTTAATGAAGAACCGACTGGTATAGAGAGCAAGATCCGGGCCCAACAAGCTTTCAACCGTATCCAAGATTGCCGGATGCCGCACGAGTTCATCCATCCATCCGCACAATAGGTGCATGTTGTGGCGGTATTTTCCCTCCAAGCTCATAAGCGGACCACCAAGGTGATCTTCCATCTCCGCCAATCCTTGGCGATATGCAGCAACTTCCTCAGGACTCAAGGCGTCACAGGGATATGAATATCCGTTCGATCGATAGCTGTTAATTTGTTCTTCGCTCAAGCTTGACATAAAACGCTCCGAATTACCGCTGCAGCAATTTAATAAAAATTTTATACACCCTGCAACATTGAAGTTGAGGCAAGTTACCGCAATAGTACGAACCAAATCACATGACTGGAGTACGAAGACCGTGAACAAGCCCCTAAATGCCTTTATGTCGGATATGGAAATGTTTCTGCCCGGTGCCGCAGACGGACCGCTGGACGAAGTGACGTTTGCCGCCAAGGATATCATTGATATAGAAAACGAGATCACCGGCTGCGGCAATCCGGACTGGGCGCGGACCCACGAGCCTGCGGTGAAAATGGCACCAATCCTCGATGCACTGATTGAGGCTGGCGCCTATCTTAAAGGCAAAACCATTACCGACGAGCTGGCCTTCAGCATGGCCGGGGAAAACATTCATTACGGCACGCCGGTCAACGTCAATGCGCCCGGGCGCATTCCGGGCGGCTCGTCGGCGGGCTCAGCATCTGCTGTTGCCGGTGAAGCTGTGGACTTTGCCTTAGGTTCTGACACCGGTGGATCAATCCGCGTGCCCGCCAGCCATTGCGGCATTTTCGGCATTCGCCCGAGCCACGGACGAGTTGAAATCGGCAATGTCATGCCGCTGGCCCAGTCCTACGACACGATTGGTTGGTTTACACGAGATGCAGACCTGTTGCGCCGGGTCGGCCAAATTCTATTGGATCCTTATGGTGCAGAAAAATCTGTGTCCAAAGTTCTGATTGCCGACGACGCCTTTGAAATGGCGGATGATGCCGCGCGGGGAGCGCTTTTGGAGCAAGCTGAAAAAATTGCGGGAATTGTCGGGGCCTCTGAGAACGTGCGCCTAACAAAAGATGGACTCCCGTCAATCGTTATGCCGTTCCGCTATATTCAATCTCGGGAAGCGTGGATCAACCATGGTGAATGGATTTTGGAAACCAAACCGAATTTAGGCCCGGGTGTCAAAGAACGCTTTGAATTCTCACGCGATGTTACAGAGGAACAAGCAGAGGAAGCCCGCGCCTTCCGCAAAGAATTCGCAAGTGGTCTTATCGATCTCATCGGCGATAACGTGGTCGTATTGCCGGCGGCCCCAGGCATCGCGCCCTTGCTGAACAGCACACCGGAAACCGTCGACAGCTTCCGCAGCAGAGCCCTAGCACTCACGGCACCAGCTGGCCTGGCTGGCCTGCCGCAAATAAGCCTGCCGCTTTGCACGGTAGACAATTGCCCTGTCGGAATTTCCATCATGGGTGGTCCGGGTAGCGATGAAACGCTGCTCGCCTTGGCGTGTAAAATTACAGGGGCTTAATAGAAACCCACTACTGGGCTATAACCGCCGCTCGTTACTTCGCCCCAATACCCACATTTTTCCCGGCATACCGCCGAAGCCGTAGATCGGCTTGTTCCTTGTGGCCATCGAAACGTTCAATCTCGCATAGCCTGGAACAATAGTCGCCGATCACGGCACTGCCCTCAGGTGTGCATTGTTGATAAGTCACGGTTTTCAAAAATTTACCAACCCAAAGCCCGCCAGTGTAGTTGGCGGCTCCCTTCGTGGGCAGGGTGTGATTTGTCCCGATGACCTTGTCACCATAGGCAACATTGGTCTCCGGCCCGATAAACATGCCCCCATAGTTGGTCATGTTATCAAGGAAATAGCGGGGGTTTGCCGTTAAAATTTCAATATGTTCGGCGGCAACTTTGTCAGCTTCTACGACCGCTTCATCGATACTATCAACAAGAATAATTTGCCCGTAGTCGCGCCATGCGGCACCCGCCACCTCCGCTGTTGGCAAGATCTTAAGCTGACGCTCAATCTCGTCCGGAATTTGGTTGGCCAGTTTTTCCGATGTGGTGATCAGAATTCCTGGCGACGTCGGCCCGTGTTCGGACTGCCCCAAGATATCAACGACGACCATTTCAGCGTCCGCCGTTTCATCGGCAACCACAAGAACTTCTGTCGGTCCCGCAAGAAGATCAATGCCCACTTCACCATACAATTGGCGTTTAGCCTCCGCGACATAAGAATTGCCAGGTCCAACCACCATATCAACAGAATCAACCGTGGCCGTTCCAAGCGCCATCATTGCGACAGCTTGAACGCCTCCTAAAAGGTAAATTTCATCGGCCCCGGCAAAGTGCATCGCGGCGATGGTGGCGGGATGCGCCCCGCCATCAGTCGGCGGTGTACAAGCGATCACTTCTTTGACCCCGGCGACCTTAGCCGTCAGGACACTCATGTGGGCAGAGGCAACCATCGGATAGCGCCCGCCCGGCACGTAACAACCGACTCGGTTAACCGGAATGTGCTTATGGCCGAGGATGACGCCCGGCATTGTTTCAACTTCAACGTCTTGCATTGAGTCGCGCTGAATTTGAGCAAAATTTCTAATTTGTGTCTGAGCAAATTTGATGTCGTCGATTGTTTGACTTGGCAGTTCGGCAATCGCACGGTCAATCTCTTCTGCCGACATCTTGAAACTTTCCGGGCTCCACTTGTCGAACTTTTCCGACAAATCACGAACCGCGTCATCACCGCGCGCCTTCACATCATCAATAATTCCTTCGACGATCTGGCGCACTTGGCGTTCGGCTTCGTCTGTCGGACGGGTGCCCTGACCTTGTTTCAAAAATCTTGCCATGTCTAAAAATCCTTATTTATTTGGAACAAAGCTTTATAAGCCGCATTGTCGGCCAGTCAACGGCGGCCTTCGGCCAATTTTATCGAATCTGGGTGCCGACGCAGCCGTGCCATCGCCAAAACCCCAAAAATTGGACCAATGGCAAGCCCGGCAAAGGCATAGGTCCATCCCAAATTCTCCACCAATATTGGCATCAAATGGATCGTAATCAGAGTCAGTAGGAACCCCGCACTCGCCTGAATTGTCAACATGGTGCCGACCAGGGTCGGCTCGGACAATTCTGCAATGCTGGCGGAGAACTGCGCCGAATCCCCAATGATGGTGATCCCCCAGACGAAACATAAGGCGACCAGTAGGTAAGGAGAGGCGCCAAATAGAAAACCGACGACCAGGGCACAGGTGCCGCTCGCCATCATCATCCCCATGGTGACAATCGTACGACCGTATTTGTCGGCAAGAACGCCACCCAAAATACAGCCAATCACGCCACCAACACCCATGGTCAAAAATGTCGCAGCCCGGGCACCAAACGCCGGATCAAATCCTGCTGAATTGATCCTGAAACTGGCATCCAAAAACACCCCCAGCCACGCCCACATGGCATAGAGTTCCCACATATGACCCAAGTATCCAAAGTTGGCGAGCCTGAGCGATGGCGTTCGATAGGCCTTCAATAAAAAGTGAGATTCAAATTTAGGTGATTTACCCAGAGGTTTCCCGAGCCCAACAAAATTGATCAACAAAGCGGCACTCAGCGCTACAACAGACGAAACCAGAATAGCAAATCGCCAATCAACGCCACCGAAGGCATTAAACAAGTGTGGTGATGCAGAGCCTAATGTAACTGCCCCCACCAAAATCGCTGTTAGCAAACCAAGGTCTCCTTTGGCCCAGCTTGCCGCCATTTTCATACCCACAGGATAAACGCCTGCCATGCAGGCTCCGGTGACAAACCGAAGCAGCACAACACTAAAAGAAGTGGGAGGTGTTATCAGGATCAAGGCATTGGCTGCCGCGGCGACTAACGCACACGTCATGAAAAAGTGTCGCGGTTCGAAACGGTCCGCCATGCCGAATATGGCACTGGTCAATGTTCCAGCAACAAAACCCGCCTGTACGGCACTGGTGAACAATGAGACCTGAGTATCACTTAGGGAAAATTCAGCGACCAGCGACGGGACGACGGCGGTTGTGGAAAACCACAACGCCATCACCGCCACTTCGCAGAAGGCGAGCAGCGCAAGCGAGCCCACCTTCGATTTCATTGGACTTACCCTACTTTACGGCCATGGGATTAATTGGCGATCCCACAGCTTTAGTTACCGGCAACGGTGGTGCTGTGAACAAGAATTCGTAAACCTTGTCTTCATCACAATCGTCGGCCAGTTCCTTGAGATTAAATATCTCACCCATGGTAATGCCAATCATCGGGATCACCACCCAATGCCACGGCTGCTGTGCGTCATTTGTCTGATTTGGACGAACCTCACAGCCCCAGGTATCGGTGCAGATCGCGGCGATCTCTTTTTCAAAAATCCATTCCGCGGTCTCAAACGCCAGTCCCGGTGCATTGCCGCCCGCATAGGCACCCCAGTCTTCATCACGAAGCCGTTGCTCCATCTGGCCCGTACGCACAATAACGAAATCACCTTGCTTAATTTCAACACCTTGTGCTTCAGCCGTGGCGTCGAGGTCCGCATTCATGATCGCGGTGCCATCTTCAAAGGAGTCCACGCCACAATGCCGGGCAACATCAAGCAACACGCCGCGGCCGAACATTTTATGCTTAACCTTTTCAATGCCGTTCTTCTGCGCGCCGTCTGAATCTACCAAACGTGCATCGTAACCATTCCACATGTAGTCGTCATAAAAGATGTGACCCAACGCATCCCACTGGGTGCCACATTGTAACGGCAATGACACCATATCGTCGGCATAGCGGATACCGTTTGCGTCTTGATTACCCGCCACAGCATCCGTGCCGGTCGCCAGCATGGTGTGAATTGGGTTAAATCGGTTGCCCCAAAGCCCCGCCTGAGGACCAAACCTATCGAAATTGAGCCCAAGAGAGATCGTCTTACCCTTCTTGACCAAACCTGCCGCTGCCTTGACTTGATCTGGTCCGATGAAATTCAACGTTCCCATTTCATCATCAGGGCCCCAGCGCCCCCAGTTCTTACACTTTTCTGCTGTTGCCCGCAGATGGGCCATATCGAACATATTTTCATCGTGTTTTTGTGGCATGTGAGTTTCCTCCCCGGTATTACATAAAAATTCAGAGCCGCATCATAATTCAAGGTTTCCTGATATTGAAGCGACGGGTGGATAAAAGTAGGGTGTTCACAACATTTTTCAAGGCACACCTTTTTTCGGGATGAAACAAATTATGAGCGACGATAAAAAATACCTTCTAAGAACCCCCTCCTTTAGATTGGATGGAAAAGTCGCTGTTGTCACCGGCTCTGGGCGCGGGATCGGCAAGGGCTGCGCCATGGGTCTGGCCCAAGCGGGTGCACACACGGTCTGTGTCAGCCGCACCCAAAGCGACCTGGACGAAACCAAGGCAGAGATTGAAGAACTTGGCGGATCGGCTGAAACCCTGATCTGCGATGTCACCTCAACCGAACAAATTCGAGAAAAAATTGGCGGTCTGGAGCGGATTGATGTTCTGGTCAACAACGCCGGCACCAACATTCCGCAGCCGTTCCTGGAAATCCCTGAGGAAAACGTCGATAAGGTGATCGCTGTTAATACCAAGGCCGTGTTCATGGCGGCCCAAGTCGTCGCCCAAAAGATGGTGGATCAGGGCGAAGGCGGCTCGATTATCAATATGTCGTCACAAATGGGCCATGTCGGCGGCCCCATACGTACGGTCTATTGCATGACCAAACACGGCGTCGAGGGCCTGACAAAGGCGATGGCCTGTGATTTGGCAGACTATAACATTCGCGTCAACACGATTGCGCCGACGTTTGTTAATACACCTATGGCCCTACAATTCTTTAAAAACGAGGCCTTCAAACAATCGGTCATGGATCAAATCCTGCTTGATCGGATCGCAGATATCGAAGACATCATGGGCGCGTGCGTCTATTTAGCGAGCCCTGCGTCCGCTATGGTGACGGGCACCAGCCTTGTCGTAGATGGGGGTTGGACGGCTAAATAATCGAGCTTCCCTTCAGGGTTATGGATTAGATCCTGCTTAGCGTGTTAAAATCATTTCAACTATCTTTGTATTTGTAAGAGGAATTTATGGCGGCAATTTTCTTTCGATGTTTTGCCACATTGGTTCTGGCCTTGCTGGTCGTCGTTGCTGCTCAGGATGTGCAGGCAAACGACCCGACGACTGAAGGCCTGTCCAGTTCAACGCGTCAATTATTTAAAGCTATTAATGAAAACGACCTGGAAGCGGCTCGTACTGCGGTCAGTCAGGGTGCCAATGTCGGTGCTGAAAATTCCCTGGGCGTACGGCCCGTCGATCTGGCCGTTGATTTGGGACATTTTGACGTAGCGCATTTTCTTTTGGCCATCCATCAGACCCCTGCGCCAAAGCAGGAGGAAATACCCCTGCCGCCCCCCGTGACACCCCCTGTGGCACCGTTGCCGGCTCTAACTCCGCCAAACCAAATTGCGCCGCCAATTGTTTCGGGCCCACAATTTTCTGCTCCGGTTTTCAAACCTGTGCCGCAGCCAGCGATCGCTCCACCTGTTATCAGTGCGCCAGCTATTAGGCCACCTGTCATCAGTGCACCGCAATTACCAACCCAGCCTCGCATTGCCGCACCTAGGTTTTCTCCGCCCGCAATCAAGGCCCCTACCTTACCCATAGCACCAAAACCATCAGCACCGGCTCTGAGCCCACCATCGACCCAGGCCATACCAGCACCACCAAAAATTCCACAAGTGCCCGCACCGGCTCCCGTCGAAAGCACCGCTATAAAAGCACCGCCCGAACCACCGCCACTTACAACTGATGACGGCACACTTGTCCGAACACCTGATCCGTTGCCGGCTCCCAGTCCGACTTCGCCTGTCACCACCACAACCAAAGCCGCAAAAGGCATTGTGACGGCTCCCGCCGTTCCAAAACCTAGCGGTGGTTTTATCTCCAATGTGTGGGATTCTATGACCGGATGGGTGCCGTTTACAGGAGATAAAGACGCACCAAAAGCCTCCCCAGAAGATCCCCAAACGAAACAAGCACAACCGAGCCGTCCGACCCAAGTAACGCCTGCGCCGTTGCCAAAAAAGGTCCCCGAACCGGTATCTAAGGCGGTGAAGGAAGCGCCTGCTAAAACAGCGAAGGAAACTACACCTAAAGCCGTAAAGGAACCGTCTGCAAAGCCAGAAAAAGGATTTTTCTCAAGCGCGTGGGATTCCATGACTGGGTGGGTCCCCTTCACAGATGACAAAAAGGACGGCACAAAAAAAGGTTTGCCGAAGGACCCACGCTTACCCTTATCATCAGATCGATCTTCGGAAGCTCCTGCTGAGGAAGAAGTCGCAACAAATCGGAGCACGACTTCCGATGAACCCCAGCATAAAACAAACGATCACAACATAAATGATGAAGTAGAAATCCGCGCCCGTGCCTTTGCCAAAGCCCGCAAGCAAAAAGATGCAGAACAAAAGGTACGACAAGAGAAAGCGGCAGCAGCAGCAAAACAACGCGCCGAAGCAGAATTAGCGCCCCCCGCTAAAACAGAATCCAAACCAACGCCGGAACCAAAAATTGATCCCGTAGCTGAGCAAGAACAAGCGGCGGCTGAATTCAAACAAAAGGTCGAACAACGCAGGCAAGTTGCTGCTCGGCAAAAAAACCGGATACCCCTAGATTCTAAATCGACTTCAGAGCCCACTCCCGAGCCAAAACAAATACCTGAGGGTTCTTCCCCAAAAGAGCCTAAGAAAAATTTTAAGAAAGAAACATCTGAAGAGGCCGAGTCGATAACGCCCCCCTCTGAGCAGTCCGAAACCAAGCAAAGCGTCTTCGCAAAAATTGGTCACTACTTCAAACGCAGATGGAATAAGAATCTTAAAGACCGACCTAAAACGGAAACGGCTAAGGTTAATCCAACGGTGAAAGTTGAAACTCCAGAGGTTCAACCTCCCGAGAAAAAACCTCCTGAAGAAAATCCTTCGGAGAACCAAACTTCGGTGAACGAATTTCCGGAGAATGGATCTCCAGAAAATAGTGCTTCCTATGCGAAC
Organism: Rhodospirillaceae bacterium; assembly: GCA_018660465.1. Lineage (NCBI taxonomy): Bacteria > Pseudomonadati > Pseudomonadota > Alphaproteobacteria > Rhodospirillales > Rhodospirillaceae > Rhodospirillaceae bacterium. The sequence continues at coordinate 6,490 of JABJKH010000069.1, read as the reverse complement.
TTGCCCCTTCCAGAACCGCCCCCGCCTATTCAAGCCATTTCGATTTCCCAAAACGTTAATCTTGTCGTAGGTACGGCAAATAATTTAGGCCAAGAATTAAACATTGAATTAGTCGAGGATAATAAATGCGTTGAAAAAACCGAACAAAATATATTGTTTTGCCTGGAACGTGTCGTATGGCCGGACCCTATTAGAAAAACTCTCAAAAGTCCCCTCTCCCTTATGGGCGACGACATGGCCATGATCCGTTATGACGGTGGAAAAGCGAGCCAAATTCATATAAATTTTCCCACAGATACATTTGATAAACTTATTAATTACTTTGAAAAAAAATACGGCCCGCCGACCGAATATCCTAAAATTTTGATGCATCGGATTGGTGCCCCTGCGGAAAATAATCCGACCGTTCGATGGCGTGTTGCCAATCCTGCCATGGGCAGGGACGTTATTCTGGAAGTCCGTAAAACAGATGATCTGCGGTCGATCCTGCCTGCCGACGGTGCCGGGGTAATTCGGCTCTATTCATCCGGTGATCAGATGATATTTCGTTATGTCTCGACTGCTGATATCATGCTAATGCGCATGAAGTATTCAACGACCCGTCGTAAAAAACGCCCTCGAAAGGCGCGCTGAAAGAAGGATTGAAAAGTGAAACCGTCCCCCTTTAATTACTACCGCGCGGATTCTGTCAGCAACGCCCTTGCGTTACTGGAAGAACACGGCGACGACGCCCAGATTCTTGCTGGCGGTCAAAGCCTGATGGCAATGATGAACTTGCGTCTTCTGGCCCCCGAAGCCCTGATCGATATCAATTCGATTGAGGAACTCTCTGGCATTAGCCAAGAAGACGGCAGCATTCGAATCGGTGCGTTAACCCGACATGCGGAAGTAGAAAATTCGGAAATCGTCGCCCAGCATCTGCCCTTGCTCAAGATGGCAATTGGCCATGTCGGTCATGCCGCCATTCGCAATCGGGGAACCCTGGGCGGCAGCATCTCCTTGGCGGACCCTGCGGCTGAAATGCCTGCCTGCGCGGTTGCACTAGATGCTGAATTTGAAGTTCAAGGCCCCGGCGGCATCCGGCGTATCGCTGCCGACAATTTTTTTCATGGCCTCTTCGAAACCGAACGTCAGGCGGATGAGCTTTTAACAGCCGTGCATTTTCCGCTCCCCGCATCTGAGTCCCGTTCTGCATTTAATGAATTAGCCCGCCGACATGGGGATTACGCTTTGGTTGGCGTGGCAATCCATGGCCCTGTCACTGGCGGAACCCTTGGTGCCCTCCGCATCGTTTATTTCGGTGTCGGCGACAAGGCGATTTTAGCGACCAACGCAGCCCAAGCGCTGGAGGGCCAAAGTCTCACAGATGAGACGCTCACTCGTGCACAAGAAGCCTTGAATGGCGATCTTGATCCCTCGTCGGACTTGCATGGAAGCGCCGAATTCAAAAGCCATTTAGCGCGGGTTATTTTAGGCCGCGCTCTTAACCAATTAACGGAATAGTCTTATGGATCAACTGATTGATATCTCTCTAACGGTCAACGGCGAGCAGGTTTCAGCGCGTGTGTCGGCGCGAACCAATCTGGTCGACTTTCTGCGGGGTGAACTTGACCTAACCGGCAGTCACGTCGGCTGTGAACATGGTGTCTGCGGCGCCTGCACCATCCGCGTTGACGGCGTTATCGTACGGGGCTGTCTAATGCTGGCGGTCCAGGCCGAAGGTGCTGATGTGGTAACCATCGAGGGCCTCCATGACTCTGGTGAAATCAGCGACTTGCAAGACGCCTTTTTGCAGAGGAATGCCCTGCAATGCGGATTTTGTACGCCGGGAATGCTGCTGGCATCTGCTGAATACTTAAAGACCGATGGTACCCCTGACCGCGAAGGAATTCGCGAATTCCTGTCTGGAAATTATTGCCGCTGCACCGGCTACGAAGCGATTGTCGATGCAGTCGAAAAAATTGCTCGCGCGCGCGCCGATAATTGCGGGGGATCCAAATAATGGCTGATCCTTCCCCCGTCTCCTTCTTTGACCGACCCAATAGCTATGTTGGACGCTCCCCCACCCGGCCTAATGCAAAACGCCATCTAGCAGGTCGCGGGAACTTTGTGGACGATATCAAGCTGCCCCGGATGCTACACGCGGCGATGGTTCGTAGCCCTTATGCTCATGCCGAAATTCTGAGCATCGATGTTTCTGAAGCCAAGGCCTTGCCCGGTGTCGTTTCGATCATTACCGGCGATGATTTGGAGGGTGTCTGCAAACCCGTTGTTGGCGTGCTTGTTCATCTTGAAGGTCTGAGATCGCCCCCGCAAATGCCGTTGGCTCATGGCCGCGCCAGGTGGCAGGGCGAGCCGGTTGTCGCCATCGCTGCCACCAGCCGGGCCATTGCCGAAGACGCTGCCGCCTTGGTCGTGATCGATTGGAAGGAACTCCCCGCCGTCACCGATATGGAGACAGCATTAGATGCCGATACCCCTGTCATTCATGCGGACCTGGGCGATAACCACGCTTGGCACCGGGAAGTCATATCGGGCGACGTGGACAAGGCATTTGCTGATGCCGTCCACGTGGTGGAAGAAACCTTTCAATTTGGCCGCCATACAGGCGTAACGGTGGAACCGAGGGCTATCCTTGCTGATTATGACCCGATCGACGAACGCATGACGGTCCACCATTCTGGCCAGGGGCCGCATTTCTTCCAGGCCGTGTGGGCGAATATTCTGGATATTCCGGAAACTTCTATCCGTGTCATCAGCCCAGACGTTGGCGGTTCATTCGGCATCAAAATCCATACCTATGGAGACGAGGTCGCGACCCTGATGTTGAGCAAATTTCTCGGCCGACCCGTGAAATTTATCGCCGATCGATTAGAGAGTTTTTCAGCCGATATCCACGCCCGCGACCATCGGGTTAAGGCGAAAGTAGGGCTGGATGCCGATGGCCGGATCGTTGCCTTTGAAATCGACGACCTGACCGGTATCGGGCCTTATTCCATGTATCCCCGTTCCAGCGCCATCGAACTCAACCAAGTTCTGAACCTCACCGGCGGGCAGTATCTAATCCCTAACTACAAGGCCGTCGGCGACGTGGTCTTTCAGAACAAAAACATGATGTGCCAGTACCGCGCCGTCGGCCATCCAATTGCGACAGCTGTTGGCGAAGCAATGGCAGATTTGGCGGCAGAGAAGGCGGGGCTGACCCCGGTTGAGTTCCGTCGCTTGAACCTGCTCCCTGATGACGGCTATCCGACCAAAATTCCGTCAGGGCTGCCGCTGGAAAAATTGTCTCATCAGGAGTGCCTTGAGAAGCTGCTGAAGATGATGGACTACGACACCAAGCGCGACGAGCAAGAAAAGCTTCGGAGTGAAGGCGTCTACCGGGGCATCGGCCTCGCCAGCTTTATTGAAGTCACCAACCCCAGTCCTATGTTCTACGGCATCGGCGGTGCCAAAGTTTCGGCCATGGATGGCTGCACCCTTCGGATTGAACCGACTGGCAAAGTCACCTGCACCATCGGTGTCACAGAACAAGGCCAAGGCACCGAAACAATCATTGCCCAAGTGGTGGCGACGGCTGTCGGTGTGCCGATGGAAGACGTGCGCGTGCTGACAGGTGATACCGATACGTCCGCCTATGGGGGCGGCACCTGGGCTTCTCGCGGGGCTGGCATCGGCGGCGAGGCGGCCCTACAAGCGGGTAAGGCGCTAAAGGAGAATGTCCTCACAGTTGCAGCCTCTGTCCTGCAATCTGACGCTGATGCGCTCGATATGATCAACGGTATTGTCGTTGATAAAGAAAGTGAAACCGAACGCATGGGGCTTGAAGAACTGGCCACCATGGTCCAATTTCGCACCCATGAAATTCCCAATGATGTTAATCCCGAATTCGTCGTCACCCGCCATTTCCGAGTAACTGAATTTCCGTTCGTGCTGACCAATGGCATTCAAGGTGCCTATGTGGAAGTCGATACCGACACTGGATTTATCAAGCTACTGAAACATTTCGTGGTCGAAGATTGTGGCCGGGTTATCAACCCACAACTGGTTGACGAACAAGTCCGCGGCGGCGTGGTTCAGGGCATCGGTGGTGTGCTTTTTGAGCACTGTCAGTACTCAGAAGATGGACAGTTGTTAAACGCAACAATGGCCGACTATCTGGTCCCCATGGCGGTTGAAATGCCGGACATCGTCGTCGGCCATGTGGAATCTCCGACCGGCACATCCGAACTGGGGGCCAAGGGCGTCGGTGAAGCCGGTACCGGCGGTGCCCCGGCGGCAATCCTAAACGCTGTAAACGATGCCCTCTCCCCTCTAAATGCGAGGGTCACGGATCAACCGATTACGCCGGAGATGGTGTTGCGGGCTTTGGGGAAAGTTTAAAAATCTCATGACGAAAGAAACTCTCGGTTTTATTGGCGTTGGGATGATTGGCACGCCGATGGCGGGGCGGTTGATGGATGCGGGCTATGGGTTGGTGGTTTATGACATTGACCCTAGTCGGACGAAACCATTCCAAGACCGAGGTGCAACGGTTGCCGACAATCCCGCCCACGTTGCTGATCTTGTAGAGACGGTACTGGTCAGCCTGCCCATGCCCGCCATCGTTAAGGATGTCGCGCTTGGTGATAAAGGCCTTCACCAAGGCAAAATAATAAAAACCTACGTAGATCTTTCGACCACCGGCCCGGTCGTCGCAATCGAAGTTGCTGAAGGTCTAGAGACGCACAACATAACCTGCATCGATTGCCCCGTCAGCGGCGGCATGAAGGGTGCGAACGAGGGATCGTTGTCGCTGATGGTCTCTGGTCAAAAAGAAACCGCTGATAGGCTGCAGCCAATTCTGGACGTATTAGGGTCGTACTTTTTCCTAGGCGAAGCGCAGGGGCTTGGGCAAACCATGAAATGTTCAAATAACTACGTGTCAGCGACGATCGCCATGGCATTGGCGGAGGTACTGACCGTCGGCAAGCTAACAGGTCTCGACCCTGCACAAATGCTTGATGTGATGAATGCGGGTGCGGCCCGCTCTTGGGCCTCGGAAATTAAGTTTCCCAAACTCATTAAGGAAGGATCGTCGGCCAATATGGCGACCAAGTTGCTGCTGAAGGATGTATCACTTTACATGGACCAAGCCGAAGCGCTTGGCATGCCTGCGCTAGCGGGCAGTGTCGTTAAAAACTATTTTACCATTGGCGTGCTTAAGGGACTGGGCGACGAGCCTTCTACAACGATGATTAAGGTAATGGAAGAGTGGGCTGGAATTCGGGTTAGGGAAAAAGATGGCTAAGACCGCAACATCTCTTCGACGGCATCCGGTGACATCGAATCATCGCTGCTAAGCAAATGACCAAAAGGATCACCTGGAACAACGGTCGCCGCCTTGGATCGCCTTTCCGAACCCTTATAGGAGGTCCTTCTATCACGCCGCCGCGTCGGACCGAAATATGCATTCATACCCGTGGTTTTCACGAATGGCCGTGGGTGTTCAATAATTGATTTCACACGTCCATACAGCTTAGTTGCAGATACCGGTTTGGCTAAAAATTCTGTCACTCCTGAATCCCGCGCATCGACAACGCGCATCATCTCCGTATAACCGGTCAACATTATGATTGGGATGAAGGGATTAGAACTGTCGCTGGCCGTGCGCACCATGCGGGTAAAGTCGATCCCGTCCAGGGGGTCCATAGCCCAATCACAGATGATTATATCGGCTGGAAAGTGCCTGAGTTCCTTAAAGGCATCAGCCCCGTCGGAGGCCTCCAAAACATTACGCACCCCCAACGCGTTCAAAATACTCTTGATCAGCGCGCGCATATGCTTGTTATCGTCAATAATAAGAATATTTAATCGCTCAAGATTATAATCCGTCATTTAAACCCGCTTCTTAGCTTAATTCACAAAAAACAATGAAGCCCCTAATAATAACTTACCTAACGCAATTACATCATAATGCGACTATTATCTATTTGAAAACGCAAAAAAACGGGGGCTGCATAAATGCACCCCCCGTCCTTCTTAACTCGAATTGTAATTTTGGGTATATCAGGCTGCTATTCGTTGTTCGATAACCTGATTTTTTACAAACTTTTGAATTTTAGCGAAGGCGCGCATTTCTATTTGGCGAACCCGTTCGCGAGAAATGCCGTGAATTTTAGCCAATTCCTCTAACTTCGACCTTTTATCCTTTAGTCGGCGTTCAGTCAGAATTGCTTGCTCGCGCTGGTCCAGAGAGGTCATCGCATGCTTCAAGAGGTCCCGGCGCTGTTCCATCTCTTCTTCTGCGCCTAAAAGTTCTTCCTGGTCTGAACCCTGATCTTCCAAACGGTCCTGCCATTCTGTGTCATGTCCGTCGTCATATAAATTGGAACAATCACCGGCCTGATCTAAAGGAGGATCTGGCTCATCTGGTTCAAGATATTAAGCGGCGTATTTGCGGTATTGCAAGCGCCGGTGTTCCATTGTTTTCAGTTTGATCCTTTCCCGC
>JABJKH010000068.1 GCA_018660465.1 Rhodospirillaceae bacterium | reverse complement strand
TGGTGATGGGTCGCAATTTCAGGGTCTCTCCTTGAAACCGGTTTAACGCCGAAACAGGGCGGAATTCAATGCTGCTGGTCTTTACCGCGCGCGGGGCCGTCAATCAACGCAGGATTGGCGCCGGAGGATTGGCAACGAAGGATTAGCGATCGGGTCTTGGCGGCGATAGAGCGGACTTTTTGCTTGCGTCTTCGCGGGCGCCACTTATAACACTGCCATTCCGCCGCCGGAACCATACCCGGTCGTGCGCCCGTGGGGCCGTAGCTCAGTTGGGAGAGCGCTTGAATGGCATTCAAGAGGTCGTCGGTTCGATTCCGTCCGGCTCCACCATATAACCCTAACTCTTTGAAAAACCCATAACTATCTGTTCTTAAGACGGTTTTCCTTTTCGGCTGGTACAAAACACTGGTACAAAGGGGGATGGAAACCGTGCCAAAGCAGACCCATCTCATGCGCCGCAACGGACGATATTATTTCCGTCGCGTGGTGCCGGAAGAACTCCGCGACGCCATTGGCATGCGAGAGATAAAGTGTTCCCTGAGGACGTCTGATCACCGTCAGGCGGAAGAGCTAGCCCGTGTGAAAGCGGTTGAGGTCGATGCCCTGTTCGCCGAGGCGCGCGTAAAATCCCAACCTGAAACTGTGCTCGATCTTTCCAAGTTGGAAATCCGGCAAATGACGCTGATGTGGTTTCAGCAGGAAGAGAGGAAAGCAGAAGCGGACTTTTCCAATAATCCGGATCGTATCTACAATGGCTTAGAAGCGCCGCACGAGGTCCGCCAGGAACTCAACATCGAAGAAAGCACCCTCACGGATGAGCACGATCCGAACCAGCAGGCGACGGTGCAACAAGTTGCAAAACGGTTGTTGGAAGATCGTAACGCAAGCCTCCCGTTTTCCGATCCAAATTTCCAACTCCTATGCGAGCTCGTCCGTCGTGGCATGATCGAAGGCGTTCGCCGCAGCCGTCAGCGGTTCGCGAACGATTTTTCTAAATCATTCTTCGACGATTTGTTTGATGGAATTTCCAGCGACACGAAAATTGCCACGACGCCGAAACAAAAGCGAATTTCGTTTGGCCAGTTGGTCGATCTGTACACGGACGATCTAAGCCGCGCCCATCTTACCGGCAAGTCGAAGGATGCAGGTAAGGCAAAATTCAAGGCGCTGAGCGAACTCATTGGAGCCGGTACGCAGCTTCAGGAAATCACCAGGGACGACTGCCGCGACGTGCGCGCTGTTCTTATTCAATTACCCACGAACGCTACCAAGAAGTTCCCAGGGCAGCCTCTTCGCCATGTGGCGGCAAATGGTGCACGCGATGGTCACGCTGTAATGTCAACGACGACCGTGAACAGTTATCTCAACACACTGAGCGCGCTTTTTAAATATGGAATTAACGAAGATCACCTGAGTAAAAATCCGGCTGAAGGCTTACAACTTCACAACAAAGGCAGCCGCAAGAACGACCGCCTGCCGTTCAGCACAGACCAACTGAAGGCCATATTCAATGCGCCGCTATACACGGGGAGTAAAGACGACCAATGGCACTATGCGGAGCCTGGACCGAATGTAGTGCGGAGAGGAAGATTTTGGGTGCCATTGATCGCCTTATTCAGCGGCATGCGCTTGAACGAGATTTGTCAGTTGCGGATCAATGACATAACTGTTGAAGACAACACCGATGTAATCCTTGTGAGGCTGGATAGCGAAGACGATGACAAAAGCCTTAAATCGGACGCTGCAACCCAACGATACGATCTGCGATCCGGCCGTTGGAACCTGTGGGTTCCTGGTCGCGGCGGGGGAATACCTTCGAGATAATTATCCGGAAATACTTCGGGACGAAACCCTTCGCACCCACTTCCACAATGGCATGTTTAATGGTTTTGATTTCGATGACACCATGCTCCGCATTGGATCCATGAACATGATCCTTCATGGCGTAGAAAACCCCGCAATCCACAACCGGGACAGCCTTGCCGAGGACAATGCCGGGGATGCGGGCGCGTACTCTCTGGTGTTGGCTAATCCACCGTTCGCTGGCTCATTGGATTACGAGGCTTGCGCCAAGGATTTGCAAAAAATAGTCAAAACCAAGAAAACCGAATTACTGTTCCTGGCTTTGTTCATGCGTCTGCTCAAGACTGGGGGACGGGCCGCCGTGACCCGTCTTCGAAAAACTTAGGATTTACGAGGCGTCCAATCGGGGAGTGTTGTGTTGTTCGCTCTGGCTCAACGCCAAGCCGCGAAAACTCTGATAATTATGGCAATGGAATGCCTTGGGTAAAGACTGGCGAGGTAAACGGCCGTGAAATTTACGAAACCGAAGAATTAGTTACTGAAAAGGGTATTCGGTCATCAAAGCTAAAAACTTTCCCGAAGGGTACCGTGTTAATTGCCATGTACGGGCAAGGCAAAACGAGGGGACAGATAGGTCGCCTTGGCGTGGATGCGACTGTCAATCAAGCCTGCGCCGCGCTGGTTGCAAAAGAGGGGTTGTCATCCAAGTTTTTGTTTGAACAACTAAAATTATCGTATGACCGATTACGTAATCTGGGGCAAGGTGGCAATCAGCCGAACCTCAATTCAGGTTTAGTAAAGGCATTTGAAATCATAGTTCCTCCCATTGAGATGCAAAAGGAATTCGTAAAACAAATCCAAAGTCTTGATCTCCTAAAATGTCAATTTTTTGATACTGCCGATAAAATGAATGCTCTCTTTGCTTCCCTTCAGCAACGTGCCTTTCGTGGGGGTCTGTAAGCGATGCGGGGGGAGATAATCGGGGTCTGGTCTGAAACGTGGCGGGAAGTTTGGAAGCCGTTATCCGAACATCCTGAATATGGGGACAATTTACTTCCAGATATTTACCGGGAGCTGGTCCCGAAGCCACCCCCCCCAGCCCTGCCGCCGCCACCTGAGGAACTTAATGCAGATGGCACATTGGTTCTTGGAGCCGACATTGTTGCACTAGAAGAGTATCGCCGTAATTTGGCAGATTTCAATGCCGCGCAAACGCGCTATGAGGATGCCGTTAGGGTTCTTGGGCGATGGTTAGAAGCAGTACTTCTGAATAAAGTGCTTCGGATTTGCCAAAAAGTATCGAAATATGATGCGGCAACTCCGTTGTCAGGGAATGAATACGTTCCATGTACGGTAAGCTTAATTCTGTCGTGTTTGCCCTCCGCGACGCGTGGCGGCTCTGTAATATTGAACATTCTAAACGCATAATGCGGTCGCTCTTTCTCGGGTGGTAGGTAATACGTATTCATTTGGGGGTCTTCCTACGGTCTATAGAAGGGGCCTTTACGCAAAGTCGGTTTGGCCTTGGGGTTTTTACGTCGTTAGGCCAAGTTTTTCTTCAACAACCCTGGCGCAAGCTCCCTATCCGGAAGGCCTGAGGTTTAAGCCTTTTGTGTGCGCGGTATGAAATTTCATAGTCCAGACAAAAGGTTCTGTGGGCGCGGCGTATTTATAATACCGGGGACGTATCGGAACATTGGGCAGGTATGATGCAGTGCTAATTTCAATTATTGGTTCAATACTATTATGAAGCTCCAAGCTGACATAAACCGGATCGGAAATACCACCAATAAAATCCCCTCTTGCGACGTTCACGAATGTCCCCAAAATCTTTCCCCGACGGGAATAAGGCTAACAATTGATTGGCGTGTGTAAAGGGGAACGCTTCGTGTAGTTGAAGGATTGGCAATTGTTGCCGAGAGACTAGCCAAAAATGCTCAAACCACTGGTACAAAACATCCCACAGTGGTACAACCTTAGTTAAGGAAAATCGTTTAATTACAGTTTGTTAGAAACCTTGGGTTAGGGTCCGTCCGGCTCCACCAATATTTTCACGATCCAACCTGCAGACTTAGGTAACAATTTATCCCCAAGACAAAGGTGACAGCCTTGTGTCGGTCGGGGTTGTTGGACAATGGTTCAGTCTTGCTTATCTATTATCCGACATTCCCCAAGTAGAATGCCCTTTCTTGCATGTTGTCGATGTTTTGTGCCCCGAGCAAGCCGCCTGTACGACTTTCGCTGTTGTTTGGGCACCTGACCCAGGAACTGAG
>JABJKH010000067.1 GCA_018660465.1 Rhodospirillaceae bacterium | reverse complement strand
GCCTTAAGCGGCTACTGCAAATGCCTCGTTATCGTTGGCATTTCTAGGTTTGGCCCGATAACGGCGGTACCATGCCGGGCAAAAACTATACCTTTACCACGCACGTCGATCCTGTTTCGCCCCCATTAGAAAAGACCACATCGCACTTAGCGTGTTTTAAAAGGTCTAACCGGTAATGGTGGAGGCGCCGGGCACTGCCCCCGGGTCCGTAACGTTTATTCCGCATAGCGTTTATCGCCATAGCCGGTAAACCGGCACGGCTAATATAGGACGAAAGGGAGGTGAAGGGAAGGGGGTAGAGCGCCAAACCCTTCCTATTTAACCTATAAACCCGGCTGGCGCACCGGCGTTTCTAACGAACGAAACAATAGGTTTTTTAAATCATCAAGGCAGTTTACGTTGTGAAGTTCGTCCGTCACGTTGTTATAGGCGACGTAATAGCTCCTACGGGGTTTGATCGCTTTGGTGATGCTCCAAAGGGTGCTTAGCTTATCGGTTTGCAAGCTAACCCAGGGGTCGCCTTCGTCAGTTTGCCCCTCCTCAATCATCAAATCATGAGAAATAGGCTCGCAATACAGCTCGCGTGAAAACTCCCGCAGCCGTTGCAGACTAGCCCGCTCATCTGCATCCCAGTCCCGTGCCGTATAAAGTTGAATGACTTGTCCCAATTGAATGTCCTTTGTTCACGATGCCAACTGACTTTTGGCTGATATTTGCCGAAATTTGCCAACAGTGTTCCTGCTCTATGCATACACGGGTAATCTAGAATCTTTGAGCGGCCATCCCCTAAATAGGGTACGTATTAAAATAACCTGACATTTATTTAAAGCGGACACCCAAATATAACTCTCCGGCGTAATATTTTGATGGGTTGCCCGGCGGTCGCCGCAGTGTAAAATCTCTTTGTTCAGGCGGCGTCAAAATCAAGCAGGAAATTTAATGCAGCAATACCTTGAGCTCATGCGCCACATCCGCGATGAAGGCGTGGAAAAAGGTGACCGTACGGGGACTGGAACCCGAAGCGTCTTCGGTCATCAAATGCGTTTTGATCTGGGAGCGGGTTTTCCCCTCGTGACCACCAAAAAACTTCACCTGCGGTCGATCATCCACGAGCTGCTTTGGTTCTTGAGGGGTGATACCAATATTAAATATCTGAACGACAATGGGGTTTCCATCTGGGATGATTGGGCCGATGAAAACGGTGATTTAGGCCCGGTTTATGGCTCTCAATGGCGGTCTTGGCCAACGTCGGACGGCAGTCATGTCGATCAAATCACTCAACTTGTGAACCAGCTCCGCGACAATCCCAATTCACGCCGCCTTATTGTAAGTGCCTGGAATGTTGAACATATCGAGTCGATGGCCTTGCCGCCGTGCCACTGTCTGTTCCAGTTCTACGTTGCCGAGGGCCGTTTGTCGTGCCAACTCTACCAACGAAGTGCGGATGTATTTTTAGGAGTGCCGTTCAACATTGCCTCCTATGCTCTGCTGACGTTGATGTTGGCCCAAGTCAGCGGCTTGGCACCCGGCGAGTTCATTCACACCTTCGGCGATGCTCACCTGTATATAAATCATATGGAACAGACGGATTTACAATTGACGCGGGAGCCGTTTCCTCTGCCGAAAATGGTGCTGAAGTCTGACGTTCAGGACATCTTCGGATTTACGTTCGACGACTTTGAATTAAAAGACTATCAGTCCCACCCTCACATTTCTGCGCCGGTCGCGGTGTAAGCGATGCGCATATCCATCATCGTCGCGATGGGTGAAAACCGGGTGATAGGATTCGGCGGGACGATGCCTTGGCATATACCTGGTGACCTTAAGTATTTTAAGGAAAAAACCATGGGAAAGCCGGTCATCATGGGCCGCCGGACATTTCAATCGATTGGCAAGCCCTTGCCAGGGCGGACCAACATTATTTTAAGCCGGGATCAATCGTTTTACGCAGACGGGGTGACGATTGCGCACGATCGGAAAGAAGCGTTAGCGGTGGCCGAGCAGGCTATAGGCGGAGACGATGAAATCATGATTATCGGCGGGGCAAAGGTTTACACTCATTTTGCGGAGCTTACCGAGCGGATTTATCTAACCCAAATTCACGCAAAACCAGATGGAGACACCTTTTTCCATGATTTTGATCTTAACCAATGGGTCGAATTCAGCCGAGAAGATCACGACGGCGATCCATCCTATAGCTTTATCGTTTTAGACAGACCGCCTACATAATTTTCACTACTGAATAAGAATATTCGGCGCTTGGGCATCCTTGCTCGCCAGGGACTGCTCCACTTTTTCCCAAACTTTCTCAGCAATAGCCGTGTAAGCCTTGGCATGTGGGCTGTTGGGTTGTGAGAACACGATGGGACGACCGCCGTCAGATGTTTCGCGAATGGCCATATCCAAAGGAATGTCGCCTAAAAAGTCGATGCCGAGTTGTTCCGCTTCTTGCTTGGCACCGCCATGGCTGAAGATTTCTGACCGTTCGTTACAATGCGGGCACATGAAATAGCTCATGTTTTCAATAATGCCGAACACCGGCACATCCACTTTGCGGAACATATTCAGGCCCTTGCGCGCATCAGCCAGGGCAATGTCTTGCGGTGTTGAAACGATTACGGCCCCTGTCAGTGGCACTTGCTGTGCCATGGTGAGTTGAATGTCACCGGTTCCTGGCGGCATATCGACAACCAACGCATCCAATTCGCCCCAATTCAAATCCCGGATCATTTGGATCAGCGCCGATTGAACCATGGGACCACGCCAGATGATCGGATCATCGTCTTCGACTAAAAAGCCCATGGACATGATTTTAACGCCGTAGTTTTCCAACGGATCGAGGGTTTCACCGTCGCTGGATTGCGGCTGTCCTGATGTACCCATCATCCGAGGAATGGACGGGCCGTAGATGTCAGCATCCAGCAGGCCAACTTTTTTCCCGCTAGAAGCCAAAGCCAAGGCGAGGTTGACGGCCGTTGTCGATTTGCCGACGCCGCCTTTTCCGGAAGCCACAGCAATAATTGACTTGGTGCTTTCCATCAGCGGCTCATCCGAGCCAGGTTCTCCGCCAGGGCCTGCTCCTTTGCCAGCATCTGGCCCAGCACCACCTTTTCCGGCATCCGGGGCCGCGCCCTTTTCTGCATCAGGACCATGGCTGTGATCGTGACCACCGCCGTTGCCGCCCCCATTTCCGCCACTCGCACGTTCCGCTGTCAGCACCACGGTCGCAGAGATAACACCCGGAAGGTCAAATACTGATTTCTCAGCTTGCTTGCGGAGGGGTTCCAATTTAGGCCCGCGTTCCGGGTCTACTTCGATGGCAAACGCAACGTGACCGTCTTGAATTTGTATGCCTGTAACCATGTTCTGGCTTACAATATCGTCACCGTTATCTT
>JABJKH010000066.1 GCA_018660465.1 Rhodospirillaceae bacterium | reverse complement strand
TGACAGAAAACGTTTTTTTTGGACAAGCGACGCTTAACAGCGGTTCCGGCACGGTTGAATGGGCGGTTGCTTGGCCCTTGGATGAGGATGGATTCTTTAACTCTTACTGCAATACCGTCCCGACACCTCAAGGCGGCACCCATGAATCCGGGCTTCGTTCTGCGCTTGCAAAAGGCCTGCGCGCCCATGCTGAGCTGTTGAACAATAAACAGGCGGCCAAGGTCATCACCGCTGATGACGTTGTTGGGGACGCCTGCATCATGTTGTCGGTCTTCATCCGCGATCCGCAGTTTCAAGGTCAAACCAAGGAACGACTAGCGACTGTAGAAGCAACCAGGCTGGTCGAGAACGCGCTACGCGATCATTTTGATCACTGGCTCTCAGGCGACCCGAGAACTGCACGGTTTTTGCTGGATCACGTCGCAGATCGGGCAGCAACACGTCTACGGCGGAAAAAAGCCAAAGAAACCAAGCGCGCTTCGGCAACCCGAAAGCTGCGATTGCCCGGAAAACTCACTGATTGCACTCGGAAAACACGCGATGGCACGGAAATCTTCCTGGTTGAGGGCGATTCGGTCGGCGGGTCCGCCAAACAAGGCCGCAACCGCGTGACACAGGCCATTCTTCCACTGCGCGGCAAAATCTTGAATGTCGCCAGTGCAACCGCTGACAAACTTGCTGCCAACAATGAAATCAAGGACTTACAGGAAGCCCTCGGCTGTGGCCGCCGCAAAGACTACGACGAAGAGAACCTGCGCTACGAAAAGGTCGTGATCATGACCGACGCCGATGTTGACGGTGCCCATATCGCAGCACTATTGATGACATTCTTCTTTAAAGAAATGCCGCAACTTATTGAAAATGGACATCTTTATTTGGCATTACCGCCGCTGTATCGGATCAATCAAGGCGGCAAGACACTGTATGCACGCGACGATGTCCACAAAGATGAACTGATGGAAACCGAATTCAGCGGCCGGGGAAAGGTAGAAATCAGCCGTTTTAAGGGCCTTGGCGAAATGCCAGCACAACAACTAAAGGAAACCACGATGGACCCGGCGCAGCGCACCCTGGTTCGGGTTACCCTGCCCCAAGGTCACAACGCTGAAGAAATCGATGAGGCGAAGCAAACCGAAAAATTGGTGGAATGCCTCATGGGCCGTAAACCCGAACTCCGCTTCGCCTACATCCAAGAACACGCCCAGTTCGTCGAAAACGTCGACGTTTAGGGCCCTTCGAGACGCGCTTTCAGCGCTCCTCAGGATGAAGTTTTTATAATTATTTCTTCATCCTGCGGAGCCGCGTCAGCGGCATCTCGAAGGACGCCAACTAGATTAGACTTACGGAAACAGTGGTTCCTGCTCTAGCCCCATGGTTTCTTCCAATCCGCACATGACATTCATGTTCTGGATCGCTTGGCCTGATGCCCCCTTTACCAGATTATCAATCACCGACAAGATTATCGCCCGGCCTTTGACCCGATCATCGAACACGCCAATCAGGCAGTGGTTTGATCCCCGAACATGCCGGGTTGCCGGCGACACGCCCTCTGGCACTACACGTACGAACGCTTCATTGCCATACGCAGTTTCGAGCGTGGCGCGCAGATCGTCCGCCGTCGCCCCACCTTCTGTCTTCACGTAGATGCTCGACAAAATGCCCCGGTTCATCGGCATCAGGTGCGGTGTGAAATTCACGATAACCGCCTTCCCTGCTGCACCAGACAAGCCTTGCTCGATCTCCGGCGCGTGCCGGTGATTGGCAACCCCATAGGCATGAACCGCTTCAGAGACCTCAGTGAACAAGGTCCCTTCTTTAGGCCCCCTGCCCGCACCACTAACCCCGGACTTGGCATCAATAATGATGTCTTCCGGCGAAACCTGCCCGGCTTTGAGCAAAGGCACCAACGGCAACTGCGCCGACGTCGGATAACACCCCGGGTTGGCGACTAAGCGCGCGCCCTTAACCGCGTCCCGCGCCAGTTCAGTGATGCCATAGACGGCGTCGGTCTGTAAATCAGGGGCTTGGTGCGCATGGCCGTACCATTCGGCATAGGTTTCGACGTCCGCCAGCCGAAAGTCTGCCGATAAATCGATTATTTTGACATGCTGGGGCATCGCGGAAATCACTTCCTGAGTTGTCCCATGGGGCAATCCGCAGAAAACCACATTAATGTCACTATAATCAACCGCATCAAGCGAAACCAAATCCGGCAACCCAAGCCCGGCCAAATGCGGAAAGACCTCGCCCATGGATTGGCCAGCCTTACGGTCCGCCGTCATAACAGCAATCTCAACCTCTGGGTGGCGGACAAGCAGACGTACAAGCTCCGCCCCTGTATATCCACTGGCCCCAACAATCGCTGCTTTAATCTTGCTCATAATCTTTCCTCACCTAACCGGGTCGATGATCTATACCAAAAAAAAGGCGCCCCGCAAGGGACGCCTTTCTCGGCAATTCCGAATGCTTGCGAATTTAACGCTTCGAGAACTGGAAGCTACGGCGGGCTTTTTTGCGGCCGTATTTCTTACGTTCAACAACGCGGGAATCACGGGTCAGGAATCCGCCCGGTTTCAACGCCGCGCGTAATCCAGGTTCAAAATAGGTCAGTGCCTTGCTGATGCCATGACGGACGGCACCGGCTTGGCCGGATAATCCACCGCCGGTTACGGTGGCGAAAACATCAAACTGTCCCATCCGCTCCGCGGCTTCAAACGGCTGATTGATCAGCATGCGAAGTACAGGACGCGCGAAATAGGTTTCTTGATCCCGGCCATTGACCGTGACTTTACCATTGCCGGGCTTAATCCAGACCCGGGCAATCGCGTTTTTCCGTTTACCAGTCGCATAAGACCGGCCCAGTTCATCTTTCTTGGGCTCAGGTAAAGCTTCAGGCTCCGACGCGACAACGGCAGCAGGTGCCTCTTCAATCGCGGCTTCTTCGGGTGCTGCAGTCGCTGCGGCAGCATTAGATTTGCTTTCCAGCGCCTCTTTCAGGCCCTCAAGTGACGTCGTATCGGCCATCTTTAAGCGCTCCTTGTGTTCTTGGGGTTCATCGAAGCAACATCCAGAACTTCTGGCTGCTGTGCCTCATGCGGGTGTTCATTGCCGACATAGACATGCAGCTTCCGCATTTGCTGGCGACCTAAGGGGTTGCGGCTGATCATCCGCTCAACCGCCTTGATCATCACCCGTTCAGGATGCGCGCCATCCAGAATTTGGCCTGCCGTGCGGGACTTGATGCCGCCGGGGTGGCCGGTGTGACGATAGTAGGTCTTGTCCCGACGCTTGTTGCCGGTCAGCTGAACCTTTTCAGCATTAATAATAATGATGTTATCGCCGCAATCCATGTGAGGCGTATACATAGGTTTGTGCTTGCCACGGAGCCGCAGGGCGACAACCGAAGCGAGACGGCCGAGAACCAGACCTTCTGCGTCGATAATGCACCACTTGCGTTCAATCTCCGACGGCTTTGCCGAATATGTTTTCATCTTAAACCTGTCCGATATGGGATAAATTAATCTGCCGATAATCTTGTCGACAAGGCGCGCAGTATATGCACCCTTTTTCCCAAGTCAACGGAAAATGTTGTTTAAAATCGATAAGTTAGATACACGGTATTATAATACCCTATTGATCGGTCTCTGATCTAAGAGCAACGATTGAATTGCCTGCAATCGCCCCAATGATGACGATCCCGCCTATGGCAGCAACAACCGTCGGAACTTCCCCAATCACCAACCATACCCAGATTGGACCCAACACGGTTTCAAGGAGAACCATAAGCGATGCTTCGGCGGCGGGGATATAGCGCACAGAACTGAAAAACAATAAGAATGCTGCCGGGACAATGAAAACCCCCAAGACCGCCAACAAGGCGACATCGTGCACAGGCACTGCTGCGGGATCAGCAAACCCAGAAGAAATTGTCGCCGCCAAGAACCCAGACAGACAAAACGCGGGAACCATAACCCGCTCCCCATCGATGCGCAGGATAACCAGAGTCAGGGCCTGCAAGATTGCCGTGAACAATGCTAAGACATCCCCTGTCAGCGTACCGCCCCCCAACGAGTCGGCAAATATAATGACCACACCGAAAAATCCGGCGAAGATCGCCCACCAGGTACGGTTTGCCACTCTTTCGCCTAAAATCATCCAGCCCAATAAAGCGCTGAACAACGGCATGATGGCTAAGATGACGAGGGTATTGGCGACAGTCGTATGGGTGATCGCAGCAACGAACCCCATATTGCTGGCGGTCAGGGCGAATACCGCGAGCACTCCTCGTCTACCGATCCCTAAAATAACGTTCAGTGTTTGCGCGCGGTGCTGCCACAGCAAGACCAGCGTGAATGTAATCCCCATGAACAGGGACCGATAAAAAATCGCGTCCCAGGTTCCCGCATGGTCCAGCAAGCGCATGAACAAGCCATCAGGACTTATGATGATGACCCCAGCAGCCGCCATCAAAATACCCTTGCGAAAATTATCTGTAGGCTCAGTCAATTGTTGGGTAACGGGCAACCGCGTCTTCGTTCCAGGTAACGCCCGTGCCAGGACGATCAGGGATAATCGCGTAGCCGTCCTCAACCACCATGGGTTCCGCCATGACAGGTGCGCCCCAATCGACGAATTCAAGCCAGTGAGCTGTTGGGGTAACCGTCATAAGGTGCGCGCTGACTTCGGGGAACAGGTGTGACGACATCAGGGTATTTTTTGATTCTGCCAGCGCCGCCGCCGCTAACCAACCAGTCACGCCACCAATCCTTTGAAGGTCAGGCATGACGTAATCCGCCGCGCGCAGGTGAATGGCTGATTTCATATCGTTGAGATTGCGAAAATTCTCGCCGATTTGAATCGGTGTTTCGACTTCCTTCGCAACAAAAGCGCAGCCGATATGGTCGTCGTGAGCAATGGGCTCTTCGATCCAGGTGATATCCTCTGCATCCAAGGCGCGGCCACGAATGACGGCCTCCTCCACGCTCAGCGACTGATTGTAATCGGTCATCAGCGGTGTATCGTCTGGAATAACCTTACGAACAGCACGAACGGCTTCGATGTCTTCCTGCCAAGTCGGATACCCGAGGCGGAGCTTTAGTGCCTTAAAACCCTCTCCTAGTAGATCAACGGCCTCCTTCGCCAAGGCGTCCATCCCCATCAAGCTCATGCCCTTGCTGTTGTAGGTCTTCACGCGATCAACTTCGCCACCAAGCAACTTATAAAGCGGCATGTCTGCGGACTTGGACAGGGCATCCCAACAGGCAACATCGAAGCCTGACAACGCCATGCTGATAACCCCTTGGTTGCCGAGCAACATGAAACGACCCAGCAGCTTATCCGCCAGGTCGGCTGGGGCGACTTGGTTGCCGCGCACCAGTTCCAAGCTTTCGGCAAGCACACGCTGCATCATCGATGCTGTCATAGGGTGGTAACAGAACAGATAGGCGTGACCGGTTACGCCTTCATTGGTTTCAAGATCAATCAGCACCAACGGCGCTTCAGACATCTTACCGCTGCTGGTGGCGAGTGCGCGGTTCATTGGAACGCGGACAGCCCGCGTTTTCAGGTCCTTAATGGTGAGGGTTGGACCCGGGTTTACCACACCCGGTCCGCGCTGAAGGCTTTTAAGCCAGCAAAAACGGTGCGGTGGGCAGGTGTGTCCACGCCGACGTCTTGTCCAAGATGATCAACAGCACCACTCAACCAGGGCATTTCAATCTTTATGCCTTTGTTCAGGTCATGCAGGGTAGACGCAACCATGCCCTCCGGTAGAGTCTTGATGAACCCAAAAGTCTTTTCTGGTTGATCCTCATCCAGGTCAATCCCCTTTGCGCGGCCGACAGCGACGATTTCACGCATACAGTCCATCAAGAATGCCCGCATTTCATCATCTTCACGAATGGCGCCAATGCCTTGGCGGGTTAATGTCGTCGTCGCGGCCAAACTCGCCAGGAAAACGAATTTTAGCCAGATTTCCTTTTGAATGTTCTCAGACGACTCAGCGACCACATCTACCGCTTTTAAGGCAGCTACCAGAGCATCGATCCGGTCAGACGTGCCGCCCGTAAGCTCGCCCATCACAATCCGTTGCAAGGGGGCCATCTGCTTGATGACGCCAGGTGCCGCAATGGTGGTTGAACACTGAGCAATTCCGCCGACCATGTGTTCCATACCGACAATGCCGCCGATGATGTCGTTGAATTCGACGCCGTTTTGAAAGGACACGACCATTGTATCAGGGCCAATCATCGGCTTCATGTCTTCGGCTGCATCAGCTGTCGCCCAAAGCTTTACGCCAAAGATGATATAATCAACCGGCCCGACAGAGGATGGATCGTCTGTCGCTTGAACGGGTTTAACGACCGCATCGCCGTGATGTTCGCTCTCGATCTTAAGACCGTCCGCCTGCATGGCCTTCAGGTGATCACCCCTGGCAATAAAGGTTACGTCTTGCCCTGCAGCAGCAAGCCGGCCGCCAAAATAACCGCCAATTCCACCGCTTCCCATAATTGCAATTTTCACGTTGCTGATCCTTCTAGGCTACTTTGTTCGTTAAAACAGGAATACCGGTGATGTCGATTTCAACGACGTCGCCGGAACTTAGGTAATTCCCGGATGCCATGCCAACCCCATGCGGGGTGCCGGTGGCAATCACATCACCCGGCATCAAGTTCACCCGGGTTGAACAGAATGAAACAAGTTCGGGAATTTTGAAAATCAATTCCTCGGTCAGGGCATTCTGTCTTACGTCGCCGTTAACCCGTGTTTCCACTGTCAATTGGCCAGCCTTGAGCTCGGTTTCAATCTCATCGGTGGTGACAATTGCGGGTCCCATTGGCGATGACCGTTCGAGACATTTCCCGGAATACCAATCCAAGAAGACTTTTTCTCCGGCCTTCACCCACAAAAGGTTGCGGGCACTGGTGTCATTGAACGCAGAAATTCCGCCAACATGGGACCACGCGTCCTCGAGCGGAATGTCATAACCTTCCTTGCCAATAACGACCGCCAATTCACCTTCGTAGTCCAATTGGGTAATCATGTCGTGATGATGGATTTCCGCGCCATCACCGATCATCGAATGATAGACCTTGAAGAAGATGATGGGGTTTTCAGGCACCGCCTGACCGGTTTCATTGACGTGTCCTTGGTAGTTCAAGGCAACGCACAAAACCTTGGTTTCAGGGTCCACAGGGGCCAATAATTCCACGTCACTTAACTGGATGGCGGCAGACTTATCCGCAGATAATGCCCCTGCCCCAGCTTGCGTCATCGCTTCTGACACAGATGCGGCATTCGCGGGAAAGATTTTATCGTCTTCTAAAATCCCCACGGAGACGGCATCACCGTCACGGTACCTGACGATCTTCATCTATAAATTCTCCTACTCGAATAAAAGTAAAGTTGGCTGGCGGTTATTTCTTTTTTTTGGGCTTTTCCAAGTCCAATTCCACAACCCAATAATACCGCGACAGAGTCCGAATTCCACTGGGCCAAACCTTATGCAAGGTCGCACCACGTCCTTCCATTCCGCGCATTACACCATAGTCCTGATAAATTCCCATGTGAAATTCTTCAGGCGGGAACTTCGCCGTTATCACAATGTTGAAACGCCCCTCTGGATTCTGATCCATGGCCTGTTGTAAACCGGCACTGATCCGCGACGGGCCGGTGACGTAGCCATAACCGTGATAAAGCGCCAAAACCAAGGCAACCAACATAAGAAAACGAAAGTCGCGCCGATTATACCAGTGGTGCTGCTTTACCGCTGTTTGTTCTTGTTCAGTTTCAGACATGTTATTTCGGCTTCCAAACCAGGCCCCAGCGCTCAATCGTATAACGTTCAAGCGGCTGCAAAAGGTAGCGGTCCGTCGCCATCCAAATGACAGAAATAATAATAACGCCTAAGAAAACTTCTTCGATCTTAAATTCTTCGGCAGATGAAAATATCATAAACCCGAGCCCACTATCGCCACCGATCATCTCAGCTGCGATTAGCGCGCGCCAGCCAAAGCCCATGCTCATGCGCATGCCGGTAATCATCGCCGGCATCGCCCCTGGAAGGTAAACGTGCTTGATGACGTCCCAGCGGCTCCCGCCCATGGTCAATACGCTATTTTCCAGAACCTGAGGAATACTTCGAACCCCCAACATTGTATTGAAGAACATCAGCCAAATGATGGTGTTGAGCATGATGAACAGGGTCGTCACCCAACCTACGCCAAACCAGACAATGGCTAAGGGAATCCAGGCAATACCCGAAATTGAGTTGAAGAAGATGGCGATAGGTTCCAGCAACTTGGAAACGAACCTATTCATGCCAGCCAAGACACCGAAGGCGATCCCGACCGGCAAACCAATCGCTGCCGCCAAGATGACGCGGCCAATGCTGGAAAGAATATGGGTCGATAACAGACACGAATTCTCGAGGGCGACTATTTCACCGACACCGCCACATTCCTCCTGCAAGGTCCAGGCAGACTCGATCACCTCGCCTATGCTTGGCAGATAGATCGGCTCCAACCACTGGAACGCGCCGTTCATGTACCACAGGCTCAAAAGGACAACGAACGGGATCGATCCCAGCGTAAATGCCCGTATGTTTTGACGGCCAAACTTGGTCTGAATGGCGATAGAGAGATCGTATAAGGCACTCATCGTTGTACGAGCCCCCATCTCTCAATGGTATCGGCTTCAAACGGGCGAAGCAGGTATCTATCCAACACAATCCAAGTCAAACCGATCACCACCATCCCCAAAATAACTTCGTGGGTCCGGTCGGCGTCTTGGCCTGTAAAGATCATCCAGCCCATGCCTTGGCGACCGGCCAGCATTTCACCGGCAATAACCGCACGCCAGCCAAATCCAATGCTCAGACGTGACCCGGTCGCAATGTGGGGCATGGCACCCGGTATAAGAACGTCTTTAACAATCTGCCAATGGGACGCTCCTAACGTTTGTGCTGCTTGCACATATCGCATGGGAACCGTCCGAACGCCTGACAACACGCTGAAAGCGACGGGGAAAAAAGCCGTATAAAGTATAATTGCCAGAACGGTTTTCTCGCTATTTCCCCACCAAATAACAATAATCGGGAAAATCGCGATCCCTGAGACCGACTGAAAGAAGTTCAAGATCGGATAAAAAATATCTGAAACCGTCTTGTTCAGTCCTAAAGCCAACCCAAACGGAATGCCCAAGGCCAAACCAATAAAGCTACCGGTAACAAGCCGTGCCATGGTTTCGCCGAAATAGACCGGTAATAATCCTTTATGGAATAGATCGAACGAAGAAAATATCACCACATCAGGTGCCGGCAGATATCTGGCAGGGTTATCAATGACGCCGGAAACAAAGTTCCAGACGTACAGAATCACACAAACGACGAGGATATTATTAATCGCTTCAGCACCGGAAAAATGCCGCCAGAACGCCTTGAACCGATTTAAATTCTCGGTCAGATTATTCGTCATCTCGCGTGACCTCTTCCCGAACAAGCCTGAGAATATTGTCGCGCGCGGCAATAAACTCCTCGTCTGCGAGCATGTCTTTCCAAATTCGCCTTTCGCGCGGGATTTTGATGTCCACAATTGCTTTTAGTTTGCCGGGACGACGCGACATAACGAAGCATCGATCTCCCAAGAACGCCGCCTCATCCACCGCGTGGGTGATGAACATGGTGGTCTTCTTGGTAGTAATTGCGATGCGGTTGATTTCTTCCTGTAGGGTAATCCGAGTCTGCGCATCCACCGCAGCAAACGGCTCATCCATTAACATGACTTCCGGGTCCGCACACAAGGTCCGCGCGACCGCGACCCGTTGCTTCATACCGCCGGATAGTTCGTGGGGATAGCGGTCTTCAAACCCTTCGAGGCCCACCAAGTTGATATATTCGCTTACCTTGGAATTACGCTCCGCTTCAGGAACACCGCGAATTTCCAAACCATGGCCGATGTTTCGCGCCACCGAACGCCACGGTAGGATCGCGTGCTCTTGAAACACAACGCCGCGCTCGGGTCCCGGGCCGTCAATCTTCACCCCGTCAACGTAGGCAGAGCCCACTTTATACGGCAGAAGTCCGGCTAAAATATTCAATAAGGTCGTTTTGCCGCAACCACTTGGGCCAACAACAGCAACAAATTCACCTTCTTCAACTTCTAAATTTATATTATCCAGGGCATGAACATCGATGCCAGTGTATTCATCGGGGTAATGATGAGATAACCCCTCAACAACTAGTTTTGCAGTCATAAAACAACTCTTTC
>JABJKH010000065.1 GCA_018660465.1 Rhodospirillaceae bacterium | reverse complement strand
GGGAGCCGATAGCCGTCATCGACGAGATAATGGATTATATGGCCAAGTATGATGCGACAAATTTTGATTTCTACGATCTTACAGCAATTGTCAAAAAGAAATGGATTGTAGAATTTTGTAGTTTGATCATCGAGCGCGGGCTCAAGATTACATGGCAGTTTCCATCCGGCACCCGTAGCGAGGCGTTAGACAACGAGGTGACCAGACTGCTTTATGAATCCGGATGCAAGTTCATCACTTATGCACCTGAAAGCGGCTCCGACGCCATGCTGAAGCAGATAAAAAAGCAGATTTCCAAGCCAAAAATGCTGCTCTCCATGCGCGACGCTGTGCGCAATGGGCTCAACGTGAAAGCTAACTTCATTCTCGGCTTCCCGGCTGAAACCGTTCGCCACGCACTAGAAACATTCGGTTTTATCTTTCGGATGGCGTTGATCGGCATTAAGGACGTATCTGTATTCCCATTTTCGCCCTATCCCGGGACGGAGCTGTTCGATGGGCTTCGCCAGAGCGGAGAGATTACGCTCAACGATACCTATTTCAGGGATCTTTCGCTGGGAACAGCGAGCATTCCAGGCTCGGACACTTCTGCATTTAAAAGAAGCTACTCGCTCCGGACGCTTCGGTATCTCTGCCTGTTTGGGATCGCACTGTTTTATGCGACCAGTTACCTTACCCGACCGAAACGGTTTTTCGTGCTGGTCCGAAATCTGATAAACAAAAAACAAGAAAGCCGTCTGGAACGTGCTCTGCTGATATTGCTTGCCCGCCGTGCCCGACAAATGGAGGAACGGGCGAATTGAACGTTGGTTCCTCTGCACTTCCTGTAACTCCCTATAGAAGACGATATTTTTCTAAAGGCTAAATCTGTCTACGTGGCTTTGTCGTATTAACTAGCCTCTGCAATCCAACGAATGTCCGCATTGGGTCGCCGATACATCTGATTTGACCTGCCAGTAGAACAGCAACAACGTACGAGAACTCGCAGCGATGAGCGGGGCCGAACGTGTGGGCAATGTGGCCTAGTCTACAACAAAGGATCTGGATCAGTATAAAAGCGAATGTGGAAGCATAGGTGCGCAAAACTGTACCGTGTGCTTCCCTAATGCTTCCCCCAGCAAAGGCTCTAGATCGCCCAACCTAAGATAGCTCCATAACACATTGATAATATGTGGGGAATTGGAGCGGGCGATGAGGATCGAACTCACGACTTCAACCTTGGCAAGGTTGCGCTCTACCGCTGAGCTACGCCCGCACCAGATCGCCTATATGGCGAACGGAGCGTGACTATAGTCATTGTTGCCCGCTTTGCAACATCCCAATTGAGGAGATTGAAGTAGGCCGGTCTCCGCTTTAGGATCACCGCATGGCTTTAAAAACTCCCGCGACACCTGATGACTTATTTGCCCGACTGGTAGAGTTGAATATTGAGACGGTGACCCATCATCACGCGCCGTTGCATTCGGTGGCGGAAAGCCAGGAACTGAGAGGTGAGCTGCCGGGCGGACACTGTAAAAACCTGTTTCTCAAGGATAAAAAAGGCGTGTTGTGGCTGGTCGTGACGTTGGAAGACCGTCAGGTTGATATGAAAACTCTGAGTGGAACGATTGCGTCGGCGCGGCTGTCGTTTGGAAAGCCTGAGCTAATGATCGAAGTCTTGGGAATTGAGCCTGGATCGGTCACGCCATTTGCCTTGATCAACGATCCTGACCACCAAGTCCGGGTGGTATTGGATGCTGAAATGATGGACATGGAGCTGCTGAATTACCATCCGCTCAGCAACCGTATGACGACGCGTATAAGCGCATCTGACTTACTAATATTTATTGCTGCCTGTGGGCATACACCCGTGACGGTAAAATTATAGTCAGACTTCACCCTTGCGGTCTGACACGTAAACCGCCATTTATGGGAAACCTATTACGCCGTTTGACCTGTTGACAGGAAATGATCTGATGTCTCTCGCTCTCGATCCTAATGATCCCGCCGCTCTTGGCCCATCCGCCGCGCCTGCTAACCTTATCAAGGATAGCGATACGGCGAATTTTGGCGCCGATGTAATTGAGCCTTCGATGGAGGTTCCCGTCATTGTCGATTTTTGGGCACCCTGGTGTGGGCCGTGTAAGCAGCTTGGGCCTTTGTTGGAAAAGCTAGTGACTCAAGCCGGCGGCTTGGTCCGCATGGTCAAGATCAACGTCGATGAAAATAAAGAACTGGCCGGGCAATTGCGCATCCAATCGATCCCCGCGGTTTTCGCTTTTAAGGATGGCCAACCTGCTGATGGTTTTGTTGGTGCCCAGACAGAACGCCAGATCAAAGATTTCATCGGCCGATTGATTGGCGATGCGAAGACACCTTTGGATGCGGCGCTCGAACAAGCCAAGGCCGCGTTTGAGGATGGAAATATCGATGTAGCCGGTCCAATTTATATGGACGTTATGCGCCAAGATCCTGAAAATGCAGAGGCAATCGCGGGCCTTATCCGCTGCTCCATTACGATTGGAAAATTGGAGCACGCTCAAGAAATTATCGGTCAGCTCGACGATAAAATTAAGGCTGCACCCGAAGTTGCGGCTGCCATTAGCGCACTGGAATTGGCCGAACAAAGTGGTGATTCAAGCGATACGGCTGACTTACGGCAAAAGGTTGAAGCCGATCCCACCAATCACCAAAGCCGCTTTGATCTTGCCATGGCGTATTATGGCGCTCAGCAAAACGAAGAAGCATTACGTGAGCTTTTGGAACTTTTCCGGCGCGACCGCGCTTGGGACGATGAAGCCGCAAAAAAACAAATGCTAAAAATATTTGAAGCTTTGGGACACGATCACCCGACGACGTTGGAAATCAGGAAAGAGCTGACAGCGCTCTTATATTCATGATCGAAGAGCATTCTAATCTTCCGGAAGTTTTACCGCTTTTTCCCCTAACAGGAGTCTTATTGTTGCCGCGCGCGAGTTTGCCATTAAATATTTTTGAACAACGATATTTGGATATGGTATCGGCGGCAATGGACGCCGAAAGCATGATCGGCATTGTGCAGCCGCAAGTGCCTGAACGAGACCCCATCAGTTCGGATGCCCAGCTTTACGATATCGGTTGTGTCGGTGAAATCGTGTCGTTTAACGAAACAACGGACGGGCGAAATCTTATTACCCTGGCAGGAGTTACCCGATTTAAAATCATCGAAGAAATTGATAACGATCAGCCCTATCGATCAGCCCGAGTATCCTATGCTCGGTTTCAAGATGACCTGTTGCCGGGCGAAGCCTCAACTGAAAAAGAGCGCCGTCTTCAAGCCATTCGGGCCTATTTTGATCTTAAAAATATTCAGACCGACTGGAGCGTAATAGAAAAAGCAACGGACGAGGTGGTTGTCTCCTCGCTAGCAATGGGGTGCCCGTTCGCGGGTGTGGAAAAACAGGCGCTTCTGGAAAGCCCGAACCTGAAAGAAAGAAGCGAATTACTGACCAGCCTTATGGAAATGGCCGTTCAAGAATCCGGTGTCTCAGCGACACCGATGACGCAATAACGAACCCGCAACAAGATCCTTGGAGAAAGAGTGCGATGCCCGAGCGAAAAGTAGATCCGAAACTTTTGGAAATATTGGTCTGCCCTCTCAGCAAAGGCCCGTTGCGTTATGATGCGGCGGCGCAGGAACTGATCAGCGACCAAGCCAGTTTGGCGTATCCGATTAGAGACGGCATTCCGATCATGCTTATTGATGAAGCGCGGTCGCTTGACGACGGTGCGGGTGCGTAGATGAATATGACGAGCAAATATGAACCAGCTTATCGACCCACCGAAATTCGCTTGAAAAAAGATGAAAAAGTGTTGGAGGTCGATTTTGATGACGGCAAGCAATTTAAACTGCCGGCTGAATTACTGCGCGTTGAAAGCCCGTCGGCGGAAGTCCAAGGCCACGGCCCTGGTGACAAAACGGTTGTAAGCGGCCGACGTCATGTGGGGATCATGGGTGTGGAAGCGGTCGGAAACTATGCGGTTCGAATTAAGTTCGACGACCTGCACGACACCGGCATTTATTCTTGGGATACGCTTTATAACTTTGGTGACCGCCAAGATGAAATTTGGGAAAATTATTTAGTTGAATTGAAGGTAAGAGGTCTCAGTCGAGACCCTTGATTATCTTACAAGGGTTGGCCGCGCATCAGTTTTGGCAACTCTCCAGATAACCCCATGGCCGAGCGCATAAAGACTTTCTTGAGCGGCCCCATTTTATTAACCGCAGATAGGCCCAGATCACGGGCCAGACGTACAGGCCCAATGGTGTTTGAAAACAAACGATTGAGACCATCCGTTGCGGCCAACATTAAGGTGTTATCGAAACGCCGCCAGCGCTGATAACGCTCTAAAACAATCCGGTCTCCTAAATCCATACCCAGACGCCGGGCGTCCACCAGGACTTCGGCCAAGGCTGCAACATCCCGTAATCCCATGTTTAAGCCCTGTCCGGCAATGGGGTGCATGCCATGCAGGGCATCGCCAATCAAGGCTAGCCGAAGGTCAATCGCGCGCTCAGCAAATTTCAACGTGAGCGGATAGGCCCAACGTGGACCGATGACTTTAAGATCGCCCAAGAAATCACCGAACCGGGGCTTTAGTTCTTCAAGGAAGTCAGCATCATCAAGAGCCATAATGGCGGGTGCCAAGTCAGACCTTTCCGCCCAAACAATGGACGCGCGATTTTTCCACAAGGGTAAAATTGCGAAGGGCCCCGCAGGTAGAAAATGTTCGTGGGCAATATGATGATGGGGCTCTTGATGCTCGACCGTGCAGACGATGCCGGTTTGATCATAGGACCAACCAGTGGTGCGGATGTTAGCTTCTCTTCTGGTCGTAGAGTTTCGTCCGTCAGCACCAATGACCAGCGCGGCGCTCACGCTCACGCCACTTTTCAGGCCCGCGCGAACACCCGAAACGGATCGTTCTAAGATGTCGACCTGATCTGGTGCTAAAATTTGGATATTTTCCAAAGTAGACATCCGATCATAAAGTGCACGACGAATGGAGCGGTTTTCGATCATGTAACCAAAGGCTTGGCTCTCGGTATCTTTGTGGTCGTAATGCAGAAAAAACGGCGAATTCCCTTCAGTGACACGAATGTCCTCAATCGGGCAGGCGTTCTCGGTCATTGAGTCCCACAGTCCAACAGACTCCAAAAGACGTTGCGAGGCGAGAGCAATTGCGGATGCCCGCCCATCAAATTCCGCATCAAGCCCGACCGAAGGGTCTTGAGTATCGACCACAACGGTCCGCAAACCCCAGTGGGCCAGCGCCGAAGCGAGTGTCCCACCAACAAGTCCGCCGCCAACGATGAGAACATCGCAATTGAGAGTATTTTCAGGGGTCTTCTTATTTTCGCTCATGGGCCTCATGATAAAGCGGATTGGCATCGTACACCCACATTAAAAAATGCCTATTTTTTAATCGATATATTTAATATGATTATTATTTATGCATTATTAATCAGGTGCTCCCAAATTTCTTTTCGAAAAAATTAGTATAAGTGATTGAATTATAATCATTATTCTACCTTCCTAAAAACCGGCATGGTTCTTGAAGTATAGGGCCTGAAATAAATTATTCCTGAAATTAGGCGGTAACCATCTGCTGTATCGGGAATGGGGACAAACCATTGCCGCTTCTAAAACTTCAAAAACGGCAATCTGAGAAGAGGAAGTTACGAGATGAAACTCGTTATGGCGATTATAAAGCCCTTTAAACTCGATGACGTTCGCGAAGCCTTAACCGAAATTGGCATTCAAGGCATGACGGTCAGCGAAGTTAAAGGGTTTGGTCGACAGAAAGGCCAAACAGAAATTTATCGCGGTGCAGAATACGAGATCAGTTTTTTGCCGAAGGTAAAACTTGAAGTTGTCGTGGCCGATGATGTTGCAGAAAAAGTAGCAGACAGCATTCAGCAAGCCGCCGCGACAGAAAAAATCGGTGATGGCAAAATTTTTATTACCGACATTGAAAAAGCCGTTCGAATTCGCACGGGCGAAACAAACGACGACGCGCTGTAGGAGAATTTAAATTATGTACTTATTGAATAAATTTAAGAGTATCGGGACGCTCGCGTTTGTGGGCTTTCTGGTATCAACTGGTATGGCCTTCGCCGCTGAAAAGCCGACCCTCGACAGTGGTGATACGGCCTGGATGCTGACCTCTACGGTCTTGGTTCTGATGATGACCATACCCGGGCTTGCGTTATTTTATGGCGGCATGGTGCGTAAGAAGAATGTTCTCGCCACAATCATGCAAAGCTTTGCAGTGACGTGTTTGATGACGGTTCTATGGATGGTCATCGGTTATTCATTGGCATTTTCCGATGGGGGAAGTGCCAACGCCTTTGTCGGTGGCCTTAGCAATATGTTCCTGAGCCAAATGAAACTTGATACGCTGAACGGCACCATTCCCGATTCAGTCTTCATGACCTTCCAAATGACTTTCGCCATTATTACTCCGGCCCTCATCACCGGTGCTTTCGCGGATCGTATGAAATTCTCCTCCATGTTGGTCTTTCTTGGCGCTTGGATGATCATTGTTTATGCGCCAATTACCCACTGGGTGTGGGGCGGCGGTTTCTTAGGCGGCGCGGGTGTGCTTGATTTTGCTGGCGGCACAGTGGTTCACATTAATGCCGGCATTGCCGGTCTCGTCACCGCAATTGTTATCGGAAAGCGGCGTGGTTATCGCACTGAAAACATGGCGCCTCATAACTTGGTTCTGAGTGTGATCGGGGCTGCGTTGCTGTGGGTTGGCTGGTTCGGTTTCAATGCCGGCTCTGCCGTTGCGGCCAATGCGACCGCGGGTATGGCCATGGCGGTTACCCAAATTTGTACTGCTGCTGCGGCCTTGACGTGGATGTTCGCCGAATGGATTTATCGCGGAAAGCCAAGTGTTTTGGGTATTATCTCGGGTGCAGTCGCCGGTTTGGTCTGCATCACGCCTGCTGCCGGATTTGTCGGACCTAGTGGTGCCTTAATCATGGGTCTAATCGCTGGTGTTGGCTGTTTCTGGGGGGCCACATTCCTGAAACAGATGTTCAACTACGATGATAGCCTGGATGCTTTCGGCGTACACGGCGTTGGCGGCATCATCGGTGCGTTGTTAACAGGCGTGTTCGCGCTTAAAGAAATCGGCGGAACATCTGGATTGTTGGAAGGCAACGCCGGACAGGTCTGGATTCAGGTCGAAGGCATTGTCGCGACAATAGTTTATTGTGCGATTGCGACCTTCATAATTCTCAAATTTGTCGAGACGATCATGGGTCTTAGGGTTGACGAAGAGGCTGAAGTCGAAGGCCTTGATATCAACCTGCACGGCGAAATCGTCCACTAAATAGTTCCGCACTGCCGTCAGGGCCTCAAAAGGTCTCTGACGGCGGTGTCGGAAAAATTATTTCCTCCCTAAACCGGCAAACAACAGTTTGCCGGTTATTTTTTGTTTCCAAGAGATGTCTCTCCGCTTGTCCAGCAGGGTGTCCGTCGATAATATCCGCGCCATGTTGAACGAAATGATTAATCAGTTAACCGATTATCCCTTTGACCGGACTCGGGCACTTTTGGATGTTGCGCAACCGCCGGAAGGCATTGAGGCTATTGCCCTCTCAATTGGCGAGCCTCAACACGCGCCGCCATCATTGATTGCTGAAACGGTTGCGGCGAATGCGCACCTGTGGGGTAAATATCCGCGACCGGATGGTATACCGGAACTGCGCCAGGCCGTGTCAAGCTGGCTCACCCGTCGCTTTAATGTTCCTAACCAAGACATTGATGATAAAGTAGGGATTATCCCTGTTTTGGGAACGCGCGAGATCCTGTACATGGCGGCGACCCTATCGGTTCCAAGAAGTGTATCAGGAGAACAGCCGGTCGTTCTCATTCCCAATCCCCTCTATCATGTCTACTCTGGTGGGGCGATTATGGCACAGGCGGAACCGGTTCTTGTTCCGGCCACCCACAATTCCAATTTCATGCCGGATTATAGAAATCTAGACGAGCGTACCTTGCGCCGCACAGCCATGGCCTATTTGTGCTCGCCTTCCAATCCGCAGGGCGCTATTGCCGACATCAACTATTTAAAAGACGCCATTCGCTTGGCCCGGGAATTTGATTTTGTTTTGGCCGTGGATGAATGTTATTCGGAAATTTACGATCAGGCGCCGCCGCCCGGCGCTTTACAGGCGTGTGCTGAATTGGGGGACGGATATAAAAATGTTCTGGTCTTTCACTCCCTATCGAAGCGTTCCAGTGCGGCCAGTCTGCGCTCGGGCTTTGTTGCCGGAGACGCGGAATTGATTAAAAATTTACGTCGCCTACGTTGTTTCAGCGGTGCCACCATGCCCTTGCCACTTCAAGCCGCTTCAGCAGCACTTTGGAATGACGAGGCGCATGTTGAAGAAAACCGCATAAAATACCGCGCTAAATTTGATGTCGCCGAGAAAGTCTTGGAAGGGCGCTACGGATATTATCGTCCGGGGGGTGGATTCTTTTTATGGCTTGATGTCGGAGATGGAGAGGAGGCCGCGTTCAAGCTTTGGACTGAAGCTGGAATTCGTGTGCAACCCGGCGCTTATATGGCCCGTTCTGATGACAACGGATACAATCCGGGAGCGTCTTACATCCGCGTTGCCCTTGTTCATGAAACAGATGTGATTGAAAAGGCCCTTAAACGGCTTGTTAAGGTCCTTCGTTAAGACATTGTAAACCATGGCAGAGTAACAATCGGGTATGCCAAGATACATATCTGCGCCTGATCCGACTGCATTCCTTTCTGACGCCGCCCTGGATTTTCTCCGCCGGCGTGCGTTTGAGACCGGTGGCTTTATTTTATTTGCTATCGCAGCGTTGTTGACCGCCCTGTTGGTCAGCTATACGCCCGGCGATCCCTCCTTGAATGCGGTCACGGATATGCAGCCTGGTAATATCTTGGGTCTGCCTGGTGCCTACATCGCCGATTTTTTATTACAGACATTTGGATTGGCAGGCGTTCTCCCTGTCGTCGCATTGATCGCTTGGGGCACGAAACTCTGCCGTAAGTCGGGCATCCATCGACCGAGTATCCGCCTGGTAAAATTATTTGCCGGGATGATCATAATGTCATTTGGTTTGAGCGCTTTGCCGCAATTTCAGGAATGGCCCTTAGCCGTTAAATTGGGCGGAATTATTGGAACCATGGGTCTGTCACAGGTCATCGCATGGACTCAAAGTTTAGGACCTTTTATTAACGAAGGTTCGGTCGGTTTTATCTTTGGATGTGCCGGTTTGGCGTTGCTCGCCGGGGCCTCCGGATTAAACAGTTCCGAATGCCAAAGTGGTCTATCGACCTTAAAATTTTTCACAGTGGGTGCGGCGATACGGACTTGGCGGGCTTTCAGGTTTGTCTCTCAATTGGGCACATCAAGAAAAGGTCTTCCTCCGTTACCAAAAACACCGAAGGATCCTACAATTAGCAGACCGCTAAAAAATCAGCGATCGACCCCGGAACCTAAGATTGAAGCAAAAGCCCCGCGCGCAAAAACAGGTAAAAAAGCCACCGCGCTTAAACAACAAAATCTAAACCTTGGCCAAGAAGACGAATATCAAATTCCGGCCCTGGAAATTCTTGAGGCGGCACCAGCTGTTACCGGCGTCAGTATCGCCAAGGACGCATTGCAGCAAAACGCCCATTACTTATCTACTGTGTTGGAAGATTTTGGTGTACATGGCGAAATCGTGAAGGTCCGACCGGGTCCGGTCGTGACACTTTATGAACTTGAGCCCGCACCGGGCACCAAGACATCCAGAGTTGTCGGTTTATCGGACGATATTGCCCGGTCCATGAGCGCGATTTCGGTTCGTGTGGCGGTAGTTCCAGGTCGCAACGTGATTGGCATTGAACTGCCGAATGCTGATCGTGAAATGGTTTATCTGCGCGAACTGTTGGAATCAGATACCCTGGAACGCGCGTCAGGTAGCTTAAATATCGCTTTGGGAAAAGATATTGGCGGCAATCCTGTCGCCGTTGATTTAGCGCGTATGCCACATCTTCTTATTGCGGGCACGACGGGTTCGGGTAAGTCCGTCGCTGTTAATACGATGATCCTCTCGCTGCTTTATCAATATACGCCGGATCAATGCAAATTCATCATGATCGATCCGAAGATGTTGGAATTGTCCGTTTACGAAGGCATTCCCCATTTATTGGCACCCGTGGTTACCGATCCGCCCAAAGCCGTTATGGCCTTAAAATGGACGGTTCGAGAAATGGAAGACCGCTACCGGACCATGTCAAACTTGGGTGTGCGAAATATAGCCGGCTATAACAAGCGGGTTGCTGAGGCGACTAAAAAAGGTGAGGTCCTAACCCGCCAAGTGCAAACCGGGTTTGACGAACAGGGCAAACCGATTATCGAAGATCAGCCGCTCTCCATGGAGCCGTTGCCGTTAATCGTCGTCGTCGTTGACGAAATGGCAGACCTGATGCTGGTCGCAGGCAAAGACATTGAAGGGGCGGTGCAACGCTTGGCACAAATGGCCCGAGCCGCTGGAATTCATTTAATCATGGCGACACAACGTCCTTCAGTTGATGTTATCACCGGCACAATTAAGGCTAATTTCCCGACTAGAATTAGCTTTCAAGTCACTTCGAAAATTGACAGCCGTACGATTCTTGGTGAGCAGGGTGCAGAACAGCTTTTGGGGCAGGGCGATATGCTCTACATGGCGGGCGGTGGTCGCATATCGCGGGTTCATGGGCCGTTTGTGTCAGACAAAGAAGTTGAAAATGTTGTTGCCCACTTGAAATCCGTGGGAACGCCTGACTACATTGAATCTGTCACTGAAGAAGCAGATGATCCTGGCACAGCACTTGTCGGCGGGAACACTTCGGAAGGTGATGCATTGTATGATGAAGCGGTTGCGCTGATCGCTCGCGAAGGTAAGGCATCTACCAGTTTTATCCAGCGACATCTGCAAATCGGTTATAACCGCGCGGCGCGTATTATCGAGCGTATGGAAGGTGAAGGCGTTGTCAGTAAAGCGAACAGAGTCGGACGTCGTGAGGTGCTCATCGGCAACGACGGGGAAAACGTCTTATAAGCTTTTCGGAGCCTGTATCTTTCTATTTGCCTCCCTTTTCGTTTCCATCATTTCCGCTTTTGTTTCCGGGCTCGTTCTCGCCGACCCACCCAAACGGCCTGCCTATAGTGCGACTGATACAGTGGATATCAAGCGGGTAGAGGCGTATCTGAACAATCTGAAGACCTTAAAGGCACGGTTCCTTCAAGTGACATCGACGGGGGGGTATTCCGAGGGCGAACTTTTTATTTCCCGGCCCGGTAAGATGCGAATTGAATATAAACCGCCGGTTCCGATCCTTATTATCGCGGATGGGCACTGGCTCATCTACAATGACAAAGAACTGGAACAAGTTAATTATGTGGATTTGAAATCCACGCCAGCGGGTGTTCTGGTGGCGGAGAAGGTCTCTTTTACCGATGGCGATTACCGGGTCGCTAAAATTCAGCGACGTGCAAACACACTTCGACTGCTGGTTACAAAAAAAGAAGATGAGGCAGAAGGAGCCGTCACGTTAATTTTCAGCGACAGTCCTCTGGTCTTAAAAAAATGGGCCATCACCGATGCCCAAGGTGTTCAAACGACCATCTCACTGTTGGGCACAAGATTTGGTGTTCCTCTTGATCCAAAACTTTTTGAATTTGATGATCCAGATAACGAAATTTATCGCGAAGATTCATAGCGCCAAAATTACTAGTTAATTGTCAGATGACAATTTAACTTTTTTATTCTCTGAACTGAATCATGCATTTAGTGTAATTAAATCCACCTTTAATTAATAAAACTTTTATTCGCGCTAATTACCATGCGAACTTAAGAT
This sequence comes from Rhodospirillaceae bacterium, assembly GCA_018660465.1. Taxonomy (NCBI): domain Bacteria; kingdom Pseudomonadati; phylum Pseudomonadota; class Alphaproteobacteria; order Rhodospirillales; family Rhodospirillaceae; species Rhodospirillaceae bacterium. The sequence goes on along the minus strand of JABJKH010000065.1, from coordinate 57,947 downwards.
AATACACGACGTCTTTGTATTTATTTATTAAATAAGCTACGGTTTTTATAATTAGGCGGAAATTATCCGTCAAGCCGAGTAAGGAGGGGGACGATGGTCAAAGCCTTGAAGCGCAAGAAAAAATCCGGGTTGGTCGATCGAATTGTATCGGAAGCGAAAAAACAACCGGCAAAATCCAAGGGCTCTAGCGTCGAGACCTTTATCCGGCTTTATTACAAAGATGTCCCGCCTCAGGATATCCAAGCCGAAAAACCCGCAACCTTGTGGGGTGCAGCGAAGGCGCACCTAGAATTCAGCGCGACACGGTCACGCGCAAAAGCGTTGGTTCGGGCCTACAATCCAACCCTGAAGGCGGACGGCTGGAAATCAGCCCATTCGGTGGTTGAGATCGTTGCCGACGATATGCCATTTTTGGTCGATTCGATTACAGCACTGCTAAACAGTCGTAATTTGACGGTGCATCTTGTCGTCCACCCTGTCTTGAAAATTAAGCGAGACAAGGCCGGCAAGCTTGTTCGCGTTTTATCACCGAATGAACCGGATACCGGCGCGACTTCTGAAACAATGTTAAGATTTGAAGTCAGCCAACAGCCGCTTGAGCAACTTGAAAATATCACCAAGGAAATAACCAAGACAATAAAAGCCGTGCGTGCATCCGTCGAAGATTGGCGCCCGATGCGCGAAAGCATGATGGCTATGATTGACGAATTAACGGAAAAGTTTAAAGGAATTCCATCAGAAGTTGTTGATGAATCTCGGGATTTCTTGCGGTGGGCCTATGACAACAATTTCACGTTCCTTGGCTTCCGGGAATACAATTTCGAAGGATCTGGAAAAAAAGTAAAAGCTTCCGTAGAGGGAAATACCGGCCTCGGATTACTGCGCAGCGCCCGCACTGCAGAGTATGCTTCTCTCAGTGATCTAGCGTGCTTGCCGCCTGCTCGAAGTGTCTCGAAGACAGACCCCAGCTATTTACTTATCATAAAAACAGAAATTTTGTCGCCGGTGCACAGGCCTGTTTATCTGGATGCCATAGCCGTGAAAAAGATGGACAGTCGCGGTAAGGTCATTGGCCAAAGACTATTTCTCGGGTTGTTTACCTCATCCGCATATAGCAGCAGTCCGCGTGAAATTCCGCTTCTGCGCCGCAAACTTCAAAATGTCGTCAGCCGTGCGCAATATGGATCGTCAAGCCACAGTGGCAAAGCGCTTGCGAATGTTTTGGAAACCTATCCTCGTGATGAACTGTTTCAAATTTCCGAAGATGATCTGTATAACACCGGCCTCGGAATACTCCACCTTCAGGAACGCCAAAGGGTCGCGTTGTTTACGCGGCGCGATAATTTCGATCGATATATCTCATGTCTAATTTTCGTGCCTCGTGACATTTACTCCATGTCGTTGCGCGAACGTCTGCAAAAAACTTTGGAAAAAACTTTCAAAGGAAAGGTCGCAGCACACCACATTGAATTTGGCGATTCCGCACTTGCTCGATTGCACATCAGTATCAAAACAACGCCTGGGAAAATTCCCAACTATAACGTCACTAATCTTGAGGCGGAGCTTGTTAACCAGGCACGCACCTGGACGGGTGGCTTAACGGATGCCCTGACCCGTGCCCACGGTGAAGCGCGCGCACTGGAAATTACCGAACGATACGGTAAGGCATTTCCAAGAGGATATCAGGACACCTTTAGCGCCGAGGACGCGGTTGGGGATATTGTTAAAATTGACGAAGCCATCGACAACGATAGACTTTGTATGGCGCTTTATCGCCAGAAGGGCGCTAAGAAACATAGCCTTAACTTCAAAGTATATAATCCAGATCGGGCGGTGCCATTATCCGATGTTTTGCCCATGCTTGAACACATGGGGCTTCGGGTTGTTGACGAGCACCCATTCCGTATCCGTCCGCTTAATGACGGCGACCGTACTGTTATGATTCAAGACTTCGGCGTGGAAACTCGAAGCGGGGCATCGGTTAAGCTAGAGGACGTTAATCAAAATTTCCAAGATACGTTTATCAGGACCTGGACCGGCCAGATGGAAAGCGATGGCTTTAACGCGTTGGTTTTACAGGCGGGTTTGGCCTGGCGTGACGTTGTTGTTCTGAGGGCCTACAGCAAATATCTGCGACAGGCTGGAATTGCTTTCTCTCAGGCTTATATGGAGCAAACCCTTGCCAACAACCCAAAGTTAACGCGCCTGATCGTCAATTTGTTTTCGACCCTATTTGATCCAACTTTGGCGAAGACATCAGAAAAACGCGCAAAAGATCTCCGCCGTAAAATTCGCGATGGGCTGAACCAAGTAACCAGCGCCGACGAAGACCGAATTATATCGCGTTTTATAAATGCCGTTGACTCCACATTGCGGACCAATTTTTATCAACGCCGCTCGAGTCATGGCGAGCCGAAGGCTTATGCATCGTTCAAACTGGATTCCGGCAATATTGATGAATTGCCATTGCCGCGCCCGTTCAGAGAAATTTTTGTCTACAGCCCCAAGATCGAAGGCGTGCACCTGAGATTTGGCATGGTTGCTCGTGGCGGTCTTCGGTGGTCTGATCGACGGGAAGATTTCCGGACCGAAATTCTTGGCCTGGTCAAAGCTCAGCAAGTAAAGAATGCGGTGATCGTCCCGGTCGGATCAAAAGGCGGTTTCGTCGTCAAGAAACCGCCTACCTCAGGGGGTAGAGAAGCTTTCATTAACGAAGGCATTGCTTGCTATAAAACCTTTATTTCAGGTCTGTTGGACATCACCGATAATCTGGTTGGCAGCCGTTTGATTCCACCCGCGAATACAATTCGGCGGGACGGTGACGATCCCTATTTGGTGGTTGCAGCGGATAAGGGCACCGCTACATTCTCCGATATCGCCAACGGCGTTTCCGATGATTATGGCTTCTGGCTGGGGGATGCCTTCGCGTCCGGTGGTAGTATTGGTTACGATCACAAAAAAATGGGCATTACGGCGAAGGGGGCCTGGGAATCAGTTAAACGCCACTTCAGAGAAATGGGGGTCAATACCCAGAAGGAAGAATTCACGGTCGTTGGCGTTGGCGATATGTCGGGCGACGTTTTCGGCAACGGCATGATGCTGTCGCCTCACATCAAGTTATTGGGTGCCTTCAATCATCTGCATATATTCGTCGATCCAGATCCGGACCCGGCGAAAAGCCTGGCTGAAAGAAAACGGCTTTTCAAGCTGCCGCGTTCAAGCTGGGGTGACTATGATGCTAAGCTTTTATCTAAGGGCGGCGCTATATTTGATCGTTCGGCAAAGTCGCTGACGCTAACGCCTGAAATTAAAGCCTGTTTCGGCATCACGCAAAGCGCACTGTCACCGAATGAGCTACTTGGTCATATGTTACGAGCGGAAGTTGGGCTCCTATGGTTCGGTGGAATTGGAACCTACATTAAGGCATCCGATGAAACAGATGCCGACGCCGGTGATAGGGCTAATGATCCCATTCGGATCAATGGCAAAGAGGTCCGCGCTAAAGTTATTGGTGAGGGGGCGAACCTGGGCGTGACACAACGTGGCCGCATCGAATATGGCCTGAATGGTGGCCGTCTAAATTCAGATTCTATCGACAACTCCGCTGGCGTCGATTGCTCAGACCATGAAGTTAATATCAAGATTTTAGTCAATTCTGCCATTGCTGGCGGCGGGATGGACCAAAAGCAGCGCACCTCCTTTTTGGCAAGTATGACCAAGGAAGTCGGTGAACTGTGCTTGGTGGATAACTACGAACAGACCCAGACCATTTCAATGTCTCAGTTCCAAGGAACCGCGGTTCTGGATAATCAAGTGCGCTTGATGCGGATGTTGGAGCGGTTGGATATTTTGAATCGTAGCGTCGAATACCTGCCTGATGATGAAACGATTGCCGAGCGGGCACAGGCAGAACAAGCCTTAACCCGGCCTGAAATTGGCGTTCTCCTATCTTACTCCAAAAACTGGTTGTACGGCGATTTGCTGCAGACACCGTTCCCTGATGATCCGTTTCTTGTTAAGGATCTGGTCCAGTATTTCCCAACACCGATGCGCGAAAAGTTTAAAGAATACATTGGGCAACATAGGCTACGCCGTGAAATCATCGCGACAGTATCAACCAATGAGATGATCAACCGGGTCGGTGAAACCTTTGTTACCGAATTCATGGAAAAAACCGGTATGCCTGCGGCGGATATCGTTCGCGCCTTTACCATTGTCCGTAACGTGTTTGACCTGGATGAGCTTTGGGATGAAATTGAATCCTTGGATAATAAAGTTCCTGCCAATGTTCAGACGGTTATGCACTTGACCATCAATGCGCTCATCGATTGGGGCGTGCTGTGGTTCCTCCGTCACGGTAAGCGGCCGCTAGATATCGGATCAGAAGTTGCAGAATACCAGGCGGGTGTCCATGTTCTAACCCATAATACCGAGGCTGCTCTTCCCCGACATTACATCAATGACATCGGGTTGCGAGCAAAACCAAGCGTGGCTAAAGGCGTTCCGGAAAAACTGGCAAATAGAATAGCCGCCTTGGTTAATCTTTATACCGCGTGTGATATTGTTCGCTTGGCGACAAGTCGGAAGATATCCGTTGCCCATGTAAGCAACCTTTATTATTTCGTGAGTAGTCAATTTAGGTTGGGCAGATTACGCGCGGCAGCGGAAGGGCTTGATTCCTCGACGCACTGGCAAAAGCTCGCAATTGATGCGCTGGTTGAAGAAATTTATGGCCACCAATTGCGTATGACGACACAAATTCTTGATTTTGCCGGACCCAAGATGGCCCCCGAAAAAGCGTTGGCTCAGTGGACCGAGCATAATCAAGACGTTGTCGATCAGGCAAATCACCTGTTGACCGAACTTTGGACGACCGGCATGTCGGATGTCTCCATGGTTGCTGTTGCCAGCCGCCAGTTACGGGCTCTTGCGGATACGGCCGATACCAAATAGCGGCAACGAACAAATTATTTCCTGATATCATTTCCAGATTCTATTTCCCCGGCATTGAATATGCCGGGGAAATAGATCAGACTCCGGCCTCTTGACGACACCAGGAGCCGTTAACATTTATGACTTTTCCAAATAAAAAATATCCCGATATCGCGGGCTTTGCCGGTGATTATTTTGAAAAATACGCCGTAGCTGCGGCCTCCGTTGATCGCGACAAATTGGCAGAGGCCGGGCAGTTATTAGAGGCCGCCTATCAACGCGGTGCCACCGTTCACGTTTGTGGCAACGGCGGCTCGGCCGGTATTTCAAACCATCTGGTGTGCGATCACTTGAAGTGCATTCAGACCGATACCGATTTGCTGCCCCGCGTAAATTCGCTCAGCGCTAACATTGAGATGATTACGGCCATCGCCAATGACATCTCTTATGACGAATGCTTCGTCTATCAGTTGCGGACACTGGCGCAAGCTGGCGATGTGCTAATCACAATAAGCTCATCCGGCGATTCGGAAAACGTCGTCAGAGCGGCGGAATGGGCGCGGGAAAATAATGTTGATGTCATTTCCATGACCGGATTCACCGGTGGTCGTACAGGAAACCTGGCAAACGTGCACCTGAAAGTAGAAGGTGATAATTACGGCGTTATCGAAGACACCCACCAATCATTGATGCACATTCTGGCGCAGTATCTCCGCCAAGCTCGAATGGAAGAGTCTACGATTATCGAGAGAAAATTCTAAGCAATCTTGACTGCCATCAAGGAAATTTCTGGCGGGTTTGAGTAACCTATTCTCTGAAATACGAGAGTAGGGGTTTCGCTATGACCAAAAAACGTCTTCCAACTGCGAAAAAAAATCCCTTTAATAAGTTGATAAATAGCACAAAAGGCATTTGCGCAGCAGCCATAAAGAAGGCTGTTAAGCTAGGGTCAAACCTTTCAAATTCGAAGCCAGAAAAAGAATTTTTCACCATAGAAGATTACATAGATTGGATTGTCACAAGAACAGCTCAGGTTACAAATGCGTTGGATGCGACAGAAAACATAGCCCAAAAAACCCGATACAAAATTGAATTAGCGGGGCTTCTCAAACTACAAAAACAACCGACGGAGGCCTATGAGGCTCGCAAAACGAAACTCGTAAAATATGCTGAAGAGATTAAGCGCCTCGCCAAAGATGCGGCCAAAGGTACGGATGTGCAAAATATAGCACCCATATGGCGGGCCTTAGCGTTGGACAATACGCAGCCAGCCGAATTATTTCTGCACCAATTGTCTAAGAAAAGCGGCCCCACCGCTGGCGCAGCAGCTTTCCTCCTAGGCCAAATTTCGGAAGGACATTTCGATTTTGATCAAGCGCTCACGTTCTATCGGAAAGCCTATTTAAACGGCCCCAAAAATCGCAACTACCTGGAAGCCAACGCCCATATGGCATCTTTATTGGAGTGCTATGAAGAAGCCGAATCGTTGTTGCAAGGAATTATAGAAATACTCGGCCGTGCCCGCCGTTCAAATCATGGAAAGTTATTCAATGCATACACCAACTTGGCGCATATTTTAGAAATGCGAGGGGATATGGAGGCGGCTCTTGTGCACCACCAACACGCCCTTCAAGTGCGAGAAAAAGCACTTGGCCCAAACCACCCAGAGCTTGCTGGAGCACTAAATAATATGGCTGCCCTTTGCGAAGTACGTGGCCATGTTGACGAGGCGTATGAGTATAGCAAGCGAGCGGTGGGTATTTATCAAACCAATCTTAAGCCTGATAGCCCCAAAGTTGCAGCAGCCCTCAGCAATCTTGCAGAAATTTGCCAAAAGAAAAATCATCACCAAGAGGCAAAACAGAATTATCAGCAAGGGCTGGAAATTGCGCGTAAATCCGGTGGTATCGATAGCCCTCTCTATATAAAAATAAAATCTAATTTGGACGGACTCAAAGAACGGGCTTAAATAGACCGTGGTCGGAGACGCAGACCCGTGATAACGTCGCGTGACGTCGCTGCAAACGGGAAAAGAAATTTGACCAACGAAACACCAAAAAATTCACGTAAGTATCAGAACTCTCTGCAGGTCGCAGTGGTTCTTTTTGGTGCTTTCCTATCGGCTTGCGCCAATCAATATGGAGAAGACATCGGGCCGGCGGATATGGTGAAATCCTATCGCACAGGTCAAGAAGAGTTCCAATCAGGCCGATATGATAACGCCCTAGCCCACTACCAAGCAGCCCTGATCATCAGTGATAAAGAAAATGGCCCTGAAGATAAATCGGCAGCCACTATTTTAAATGCCATGGCGCTGACCCATAAGACCAAAGGTGACTATGCCGCAGCCGAACCACTCTACAAACGATCACTCGCAATTAGAGAAGAAATTTATGGCAATGATCATCCGTCTCTCGCAACAACTCTGAACAATCTCGCATCCCTTTATCGGGCTCAGGGAAAACTCGATCAAGCCGGACCGCTTTATGCTCGCTCTCTAGATATTCTCAAGGAGCTTGCAGGTGATAATCAGGAAAGTATGGACGCCCTTATCAGCAGTTTGGCGGGAGTTTATATTCGACAAGGAAAATTTACCGCAGCGCGATCCCTCTTGGAATTAAATTTGGCGGCGCGCGAACAGAAACTCGGAAAAGATCACCCCGATGTTGCACAGTCTTTAAATGATTTGGCCGAACTCTACCGTCTACAAAGAGACTATAAGGGAGCCGAACCTCTCTTCCGTCGCGCCTTAGGAATTTGGAAAACAAAATTGGGTGCGGAACACCCAAATGTGGGGACCGCACTCAACAATCTGGGCTTGGTATATAAAGGTCAACGAAAATACGCTGATGCGGAATCCAATTATCGCCAAGCGTTGGAAATTCGAGAGAAATCTTTGGGGCCTGACGATCCTTCTGTCGCTGCGAGCCTGAATAACTTGGCAAGTCTGCGCTACCGCCAAGGGGTTTATGCGGAGGCAGAGCCAATGTTCAAACGGGCTCTGAGCATTATCAAAAATGCAGTTGGAGTGGCTCACCCCCGGTATTCGCGAGGCGCCAAAAACTATGCGGTCCTATTGCGTAAACTCGGTCGCGGGGAAGAGGCAGATTCTGTTTTAGATTCAATTAAATCAAAGAAAGATTTAATCCAAAATGGAACCGACAAAAAAGCCCAATCCTCATCTGAGGACAAAGATTCAGAAGACAAAGGCTCATAAGTGACCTAGTGCCGGAAATGGCGCATGCCTGTGAACACCATGGCAAGGCCGACTTCATTGGCGGCGGCAATCACTTCATCATCGCGAATAGATCCACCTGGTTGAATAACCGCCGTGGCACCTGCTTCGGCAGCCGACAACAAGCCATCCGCAAATGGGAAAAATGCGTCAGAGGCAACAACGGACCCTTTGGCCCAGCTTTCCGGATCGCCTGCAACCTGGGCTGCGTGTTCGGCCTTGAACGCCGCAATGCGAGAAGAATTCACCCGACTCATCTGACCCGCCCCTACGCCGACAGTCATGCCGTTTTTGGCATAAACGATGGCGTTAGATTTCACATGCTTGGCAACGGCAAACGCAAATAACATGTCGGCCATTTCCTGTTCGCTCGGCAACCGTTCGGTCACGGTTTTAAATTCGTCAGACGTGAGCAATCTATCACGCTGTTGAAACAGGTACCCGCCCGCTAAGGCGCGAATTGTCATCCCATCGCTTGCCGGGTCCGGCATGCCACCGGTTTCCAAGACGCGCAGATTCTTTTTAGCGCTCAAGATTTCTCTGGCTTCAAGGTTAACTTCCGGGGCGATGACAACCTCGGCGAACAAGTCCGCAATTTCCGTTGCGGTGTCGCCATCAAGCGCCCGGTTCACGGCAACAATCCCGCCAAAGGCACTTTCCGTGTCGCACGACAAAGCCTTTTTATAGGCATCGGTCAGCGTGTCAGAAATTGCTACGCCACAAGGATTAGCATGCTTGATAATCGCACAGGCGGTTCCGTCGAATTCTGCCACTAGCTCAAACGCGGCGTCGGTATCGTTTAGGTTATTGAAGCTGAGTTCCTTACCCTGCAATTGTGTGGCCGCAGCGACACCAGGCCGGTCATCGCCGGTAACGTAGAAAGCAGCTTCCTGATGGGGGTTTTCACCGTAGCGGGTGACTTGGCGTAACGACGCCCCCAAGGCGATGTTCGGCGGGAAGGTGCGGCCGATTTCACCATTAAACCACGTGCTGATCGCGCCATCATAGGCCCCCGTCCGACCATAGGCAGTGGCTGCTAATTCACGCCGGAAATCAGCGGTCGTCGCACCATCATTGGCTTTCATTTCTGCCATGACTCGATCATAGTCGCCGGGATCAACAACCACGGTTACGAAGGCGTGGTTTTTTGCTGCAGCCCGGATCATTGCCGGGCCGCCAATGTCGATGTTCTCGACACAGGTATCGAAGTCGGCACCGCCTGCGACAGTCTCTTCGAACGGATAGAGGTTCACCACCAACAGATCAATCGGCGCAATTCCGTGCGCGTCCATCGCTTCTTGGTGTTCCGCATTATCCCGGACAGCCAGCAAGCCGCCATGAATTTTTGGCTGCAAGGTCTTAACTCGGCCATCCATGATTTCTGGGAATCCGGTGTGATCCGAAACTTCAGTGACGGCAACGCCCGCGTCACGCAACGCTTTCGCAGATCCTCCGGTGGATAAAATTTCAACACCGTTCTCAACTAAAAACGTGCCTAATTCTACAAGCCCGGATTTATCGGAAACGGATAATAATGCTCTTTGAATTTTCTCGCTCATAACTTCAGAATTTCCTTTGGTGTGATTTACCGAGTTGCCGCGATCACTGCGTTTTCATCTGATCCTATAAATTCAGGAACGGCGCGGATAATCGCCGCCCTGGTTTCCTCGACGTCTCCAGTGGCGCAGACGTCTTCAATTTCCCGCAGCGTATTGGTCAACTGGTCGTACCCCGTTGCACGGGGAGCTGCCAGAAGGACCCCCGGGCACGCCGTAGGTGTCGGCGCTTCTTTGCCATGAAACATTTCTTCGAACAATTTTTCGCCCGGTCTTAGTCCGGTAAATTCAATTTTTATGTCGTCATTCGGCTTCAACCCAGCCAAACGGATCATCTGTTTGGCCAAGTCCAGAATCAGAACCGGCTCACCCATATCCAGAACAAAGATTTTGCCGTCTTCCTTGAAAGTGGTCGTCCCAAATGCTGAGGCCTGCAAAACCAATTCCACTGCCTCGCGGACCGTCATAAAATAACGCGTCATTTCGGGGTGAGTTACTGTCAGGGGCCCACCGGCTCGAAGCTGCGTTTCAAACAACGGCACAACCGATCCCGTGGACCCAAGTACATTACCAAAACGAACGGTAACGAAGCGTGTTCCCTCACCGCCACTGCGCTTCAGGTCCAGTGCTTGGCAATAACTTTCGGCGACGCGTTTGGTGGCACCCATGATGCTGGTGGGATTGACCGCCTTGTCCGTCGAAATCAGAACCATGGCATCAACGCCAGAACTTACGCAGCATTCCGCAACGTTTGCTGTGCCGCGAATATTGGTGCGGGCACCTTCAACCACGTTGGCCTCGACCATCGGAACATGCTTTAAGGCGGCCGCATGAAATACCAGTTCCGGCGAAACATCAGTAAAAACTTCATCCAACCGGGCGCGGTCCCGGACATCGGCCAGTACGGCGCGCCTCGGGGTTTCTGGTGCATGACGGCTGAGGTCCATATCGATTGAATATAAATTAAACTCAGAATTATCGAGTAAAACCAGCTCGGCAGGGGCAAAGGCAGAAATCTGTCGGGCAAGTTCACTACCGATACTGCCGCCAGCGCCGGTTAGCAAAACCCGGCGGCCTTTGATCAGGCGGTCCATGGCGTCACGGTCCAACGCTGCTTGCGGCCGACCGAGAAGGTCTTCCACCGCGACAGGCTTAACCTCGAGTGATGCTGCATCTGTGACTCCTGTCCTGAAATCGGTCAATTTGGGCAAGCGCGCGAGGGTCATTCCCAGGGCACCCGCTCTGTCGAGCAAGTTCCGAACTTTTGTCCCGTTCATCGTATCGTAGGTTAAAATAAGACGTTCCGGGCGCCGACCTGATCGTTGCAACGTTTCGACAATGTCGTCCAAATCGTCGGTCGTACCAAGAACCTGGACATCGTGGATATTACGACCTACTCGGGCCGCGCGTTCGGCGACAATTCCGACGACTCTGTAATTACCGTCACTTTGGCGCTCCATGGCGCGGATGAACTGTTCGGCCTCATCGCCTGCGCCAACTAACAATACAGGGATTCGGCGGTGGTCTTCATCTTCCAGAACAAATTCAAACTGACGATCCTTTAGCAATCGATAGAAAAACCTAGGCCCACCCAACAGCGCCATCAACACGCCCCAATTGATAATCGGCAAAGATCTCGGAAGATCCTCCAGCCGGGTCCAGGTAAACATCACCAGCAAGAAAATAAGGATAACGAGTGTGGCAGATCGGGTGATTGCCAATAAATCATTAAGCGATGCATACCGCCACACGCCGCGATACAAATCCATGTACCAGAACACTCCGGTGGCGATAACCACGAAAACGCCAGCACCCTGCAACAAGATGTCCGTGGGGTAATAGAAAATACCATCACCGATGCGCAGGTAAAGAGCGGCAAGAAACGATACCGTTGCCATGAAAATATCATGTGCGAAGACGATGAGTCCGCGGGCAGGAATGGCCTTAAATACTTTCAAATCAGCGACGTCCTTACTTATACAGACCTAAACCAAGTTGCCGTTTCGGTTAGTCCTTGTACCATGGTAAATGGTGGCGTCCAGTCTAGATCGCGCCGGATTGCAGAATCATCAACTTCCAGGGACTCAATGAGTCTGGAAACCATACCACTTTTGCCGGTTAATGCACCGCCAGCCCGGAGCAGTAATCTGGGGACAGGAAATAAATAGGTCTGCTTTCCAAGGGCCTGAGCTGTGCTTTTTATCAAGGTTGTTGTAGAGACATCATCGCCATCCCGGACAAGATAGAGATTGCCAGCGGCTTTGGGATGCGTGAGGCACCTGATCAGTGCATCAGCCAAATTACCGACATAAATCAAGCTGCGCCTATTCTGAAGACCCCCCAAAGGAAGCGGCACCGTCTTTCTGCAGATATTCAGTAGCGAGCGGAAATTTCCCTTTACATGTGGGCCATAGACCAGAGGCGTGCGCACGACGACCGTTTCCAATCCATTGATCTCATGAAGCGCCTGCTCGCCCTCCCATTTGGACTGGCCATAGGCATCTTCAGGTTGCGGCGTGCTTGCTTCGCTGTAGGGGTGATTGGTCGTTCGTTCGCCATTGACCTTGATAGAACTAAGAAAGACCAGTCGCTTAACACCTGCATCAGCTGCCGCTTCGGCCAATCGCTTCGTGCCATCCCGATTAATGCGTCGATACGCGGCAAGGGGATCAGCGTCGGATTCAGCCATTACATGGGCGCGACCTGCCAGATGTAGAACGGCGTCGAAATTGCTAAGCGCCTCTTGCCAGTTTGTCTCTGGACCAATCTCTCCGATATTTTTCAAACGAACATTTTTCAAATGATCCGCAGACGGACCATAACGGACCGTGATGGTGACATCGTGCCCAGCCTGGGTCAGCATAGGCACCAGCGCCCGACCAACAAAACCCGTTGCCCCTGTGACCAGCACCCGCATCAAGAAGCCCTACCTTTAATCACCCGCTCAAACACACTTAGCATCTCACGCGCTTGAATTTCTCGGCTATGCCCAGGGGCTGCGGCAAGGCTTTGTGCACCAAAGTCGCGGCAGCCATCGCGGTTTTTTTCAAACAACATCGCGGCCCCGGCCAAACCCAAGGCGTCACCCGCTGGAACCCAACACCCGGCACGGTCTCGTTCGACAATGCGGCTGCCTTCGCCGCGTGGCGCACTCACGATGATGGGCAGCCCCATGGCCATGGCTTCAAATATTTTAGAAGGAATGACTTCGGCGAAGGTTGGGTCATCGCGGAGATGAACCAAGGCGACGTCGCAGAGGCTCCAAACTTGCGGCATGCGTTCCTTGGGCTGCATGGATAAAAATAAGACGTTGTTCAGGCCACGCTGTTCGGCGGCTGCGATGAGGGCTTCGCGCTCTGCTCCAGCACCCGCCAACAAAAATCGAATTTTCTGTTTTTTCGCCGCAACAATTTCAGCCGCATCTAAAACGTTGCCGAGCCCATGGGCCATGCCGTGGGTGCCGACATATCCAACGACAAATTCATCGGTAAGGCCTAATTCCCGCGCTAGCTCAGGGTCACGGCCACGGGGGCCATAGCGCCAGGTATCAACCCCGTTAATCACCACGTCGATTTTATTGCCGTCAATACCCCGGCGGATCAGATCTTGTTTAAAGGCACCGGTCAGGGCGACAACCGCATTGGATCGCCGATACATGGAAAGTTCCTGGCGTTCCATCTGGTTGTAGAGAAAGCTTTTTTCCATCGCGCCAACAGCCGAAATTGACGCCGGCCAGAGATCGCCCAGCTCAAAAATAAAGGGCACGCCGTGATGTTTAGCAGCGTCCAATCCAGCCAAGGCGGCGCCCGGTTGAGGGGAGGTCGCGCAAATCAAATCAGGCCGGGGTTCTTTCTTCGCAGCTCGCGCGGCGTTGATCCGAAAGCTAAGAAAATCGAGGGCGCGGCGGAATTTCCCTCTGTTTGGTGCGATGTAGGTTTTAACGCGGACCACCCGCATGCCTTCCATCGTTTCCGTCTGAAAAGTATTTTTGTAGCCCTCAAAAACTTTTCCTTGGGGGAAATTTGGCACGCCGCTCACGATCGTGACTTCGTGCCCCCACTTGACCCAATAACACGCGCGTTCGAACACGCGGGTGGCGGACGCGTTGGTTTCCGGCGGAAAATTATCACTGATGAAGAGAATTTTCATAAGTTTTTATTTCCGCCAACCTTTTGAAGGACAACAATTATTCCGGCTACCACGACACCTGTACCAATCAATGCTTGCGCTGTAAGAGAGGGATTCGTGGTGGCGAATACCGCCAGTCCAACCAAGGCAAGGTTTGTCAGCATTATCGCCAGGACAACAGACTGGTGGCTCCATCCCCGCTGCACGGCACGTTGATAGGCATGTTGTTTATGGGCCTGCCACACCCGTTCCCCGCGAATCGCCCGCCGACCCAAGGTCAAGGTTGCGTCGGCAAAATAGTACGCCGGCAGGATTAAGGCCGCTGCCCCGTAGCCCTCTTGTGCCAAGGACAAAAGGATCCAGCCCAAAAGAAATCCTAGGGGGATGCTCCCCACGTCACCCAGAAAAATCCGCGCAGGTGGCCAGTTCCACCACAAAAACCCTAATGCCGCCGCAGTTGTGACCAGGGCATAGGGAAACAACCCACTCGTTGCGCCCGCTGTAATCAACATGACACCAACGCAAACGGCGATCGTTTCCGTTGCCGTAATCCCATCGATGCCATCCATGAAGTTGAACAGATTAAGAAACCAAATCCACAAGACTCCAGCAGCAATTGTGTCCAGAATCGGAGGTAGAAAACCGCCGAAATACGCAGCCTCGTTGGGGGCGGAAATCAAAGCAACGCTGACGGCAACAACCTGTCCAACTAAGCGCAGGCTGGCCGGTAACGGACGCAAGTCATCACGCCACGACAGGACGGCCAGACCAGAGGCCACCACACAAAGAATTAAAATTTGAGGAAGATTGCCGAAACCTGTAAGGGCCAGAACGGCCCAGGCGGCAATAAGAACGGCACTAACAGCCAAGCCACCCCCCCGAGGTGTCGGGATTGTGTGGCTGCTGCGTTCGTTCGGGTGATCGAGGATGGCGCGTTGCTTTAGGTAGCCCAGCGCCAAGCGTGTGCCGCCAAGCGACAGCAAAAAAACGGCGACGAATATTCCGGCGAAAAGGGGTAAATTCATAGCCCCTATTTATATCCGAGCAGGCCTACCTGCTACAAACCCGGACTTAGTTTATCGACCCTCGCCTAGAATCCCGCCACGTATCAAGAACCAACAACGCCCAGACTTTGAGCGAATGATCGCGACGGCTGCCGTGATGTTCGCTCAGCAGCTGGTCGATTGGCTCCCATGCGAGGCCGACATCCGCCATTCGTTCAGGGGTCAGCCGGTCTTTCACCATGCTGGCTAAATCGTTTTTCAGCCAAACCCCCATGGGCGGATTAAATCCCCGCTTTGGTGCATCGACGATATGTGTGGGCAATAACTTCTGGGCCACGGCGCGTAGCAGTGTCTTCATGCCATCTTGAACCCTAAGCCCCGGAGCTAAGGTTCCGACGGCATCGACCAAGCGATGGTCAATCAGCGGCAGCCGTAGTTCCAAACTATGCCGCATGCTCATGGCATCACCGTAGGCCAATAAATTACTTGGCAGGAACGATTGCAGATCGGTTTGCTGCATGGCATCAAGCGGGTGGTCTGAGGGCGATTTTTGGTAAAGCTCGGCGATGGGACTTTTCGGTGCCGTATCCTCTGGTAACATCTGAGCGCGTTCTTCCGGCGAAAAATATTCGACCCAGGCGGCGTACATATTCGCATCAGGAAGGCTGGCCGAAGTTAAAAACTCCCGTGCCCGCCTAAGTCCATGACGGCCCTCGGTGCTTTCCGGAATGAGGCCTGCTATTGGGGCAACAACGCCGCGTCGAAGCCATCCCGGTAGGTGCCGATATTTTTGTGCCCACAGGCCGCCCTTGTAGCGGGGATACCCGGCGAAGACTTCGTCCCCGCCATCACCGACCAATGCGACCGTCACATGTTCGCGGGCCTTCCTGGAAAGATCGTCTATCAGCAATGATGTCGGATTTCCAAAGGGTTCACCAAATGCCTTCAGAGTTTTGTTTAGGCGCGAGGCGAGATCTGAACTCGCGGGCAGTTCCGTATGGTCGCTGCCGATGTGGTCGGCGACCTGCTTGGCGGCGGCACGCTCATCATAGGTGGCTTCATCGAAGGTCATGGTGAAGGTCTTGATCGCAGGCCCACCTTGAGCTTTCGATTCTTCTGCCATCAAGGCTGCAATGACAGAGCTATCAATTCCGCCGGATAAAAAGCATCCGACCGGAACGTCGGCTACCAGCCGGTCGATCACGGATTGGCGTACCAAGGGCAAGATTTCCTCGACAGCTTCATCCAGGGTGGGCTGCCGGGTTCCCTTAAATGCAGGCTGCCAATAGGGCTCGATGGTTGTGGTTCCAGCGCGCCACGTCAGTGTATGACCGGGCGGCAGTTTACGGATGCCCTTATGAATACAGAGCGGTTGGGGAACATAAAGACAGGCGAGAAATTCTGATACCGCTTGGCGGTCAATATTGAGATCAATCCCAGGATGCGCGCGAAGTGCTTCGATTTCGGAGGCAAAGGCGATTTGTCGATTGGCGAGAGGCGCATAGACCAACGGCTTGATGCCAAGTCGGTCGCGGGCCAGTAACAGCTCACCCGATTCTCCGTTCCAGAATGCAAAAGAAAACATACCGACGAGCCGGGCCAAAGCCTTTTTCCCCTCCCGACGCAACAGCACGAACAGCACTTCGGTATCACTGTCCGATCTAAACGACTCACCCTTTGATTCAAGGTCACGTCGTAAGGCTTTGTAATTGTAGATTTCGCCGTTGAAGACCAGCGCGAACCGTCTGTCGTCAGAGACCATCGGTTGATGGCCGCCGTCGCTAAGATCAATAACCTTGAGCCGGGTATGGGCCAGTCCCAAAATCCCGCCAGGTGCTTGCCAGGTGCCATCGCTGTCGGGTCCCCGGTGGCGCAACCGCGCGCCCATCGTCTGGAGAACATCGCTGGTGGCAGTCGTGCTGCCGGCTATACCGCACATGGGAGAGGGATTATCCTAGCGAATAAGAGAAACTAGCTGATTCCGGGATCGGACTCGGGGGGAATCTTCATGGCTTGGCCATAATCATCTTCCAAGCGTTCTATATCGTCTTCGCCCAGATAGCTGCCGTATTGGACCTCGATCACAACCAAGGGGTCGGATGTTATGTTCTCCAGACGGTGAACCGTGCCAGCTGGAATTAGAACCGTATTGTTTTCCATAACGTCTGAGATGCTGGTTCCTATCGTAATTCGTGCGATGCCATCGACCACAGTCCAATGTTCGGTGCGGTGCTGGTGTTTTTGAAGACTGAGGCGTTGGCCAGGATTTACCGTCAGGCGCTTAACCTGAAACCCCTCGTCTTTGTCCATGGTCTTGTAATTGCCCCAAGGGCGGTAGACCCTGGGGTGGGTCAGGTAGTCTTCGCGTCCATCGGACTTCAGACGCTTCACGACGTCACGTACGTCTTGCGATTTGTCCAATGGCATGACCAAGACAGCGTCTTCGGTCTCAATCACGGCAATGTCTTCCAGGTCGACCACGGCAACCAATTGGTCTTGGCTGGAAATATAAGAGTTTTTAGAATTGATCGATAGAACATCGCCTTTTAGCACGTTGCCATCCGTATCTTTTTCAGTCGCCTGCCAAAGGGATTTCCATGTGCCAACATCACTCCATCCCATGTCGGCAGGGACCACGGCTGCTTTATCGGTGTGCTCCATGACGGCATAATCGATGGAGAGCGACGGGCTTTCAGAAAATGCGTTCTTATCTAAAAATTGAAAATTTTCATCCGTGCCGCCGGCCGCCAGTGCCTTTCGACAGGACGTAAGGATTGCGGGATTCAGACGTTCCAGTTCTTCCAGATAGACGCCCGCCCTGAAGACAAACATGCCACTGTTCCAAAGATAAGATCCTGTTTCAAGATAACCCTCGGCCGTTTTCACGTCTGGTTTTTCGACAAAGCTCTCAACCGCACAGCATCCTGTTAGTCCGTTCAAGGGCGCACCCTTGTTGATATACCCGTAGCCCGTTTCAGGAGCGTGCGGCTCAATTCCAAAGGTGACCAAATGCCCGGCTTTGGCAGATGCTGCGGCCAAGTTAACGACATTCAAAAACGCGGCTTGGTTTTGGATTGCGTGATCTGAGGGCAATAAGAAAAGGATCGCTTCAGGATCCGTTTCAACAGCACAAAGTGCGGCAACGGCAGCGGCAGGGGCCGTATTGCGCCCGGTGGGTTCAACGATGACATCGGCAGGTTCTACAGAAACCTCACGCAATTGATCTAAAATAAGGAACCGATGCTCGAGATTACAAACCACAACAGGGCGCGCAAAAATCTGGTCTTCGGTTAATCGCAACGCAGTTTCCTGCAGCAAGCTATGATCCGACACAAACGGTAGCAGCTGCTTTGGAAACGAGTTCCGCGATTGCGGCCAAAGCCGCGTACCTGATCCGCCAGAGAGGATGATGGGGATAATTTTAGATAATATCGTCATAGGGGCATGAAATTCGGAAAGACCTTAAAAACCGAAGGACGTAAAACTTATCATATTCGGGGTAAAATAGAAAAATGCCTGTCTTCACGGCGAATTACTCAGATTTTACAATAATACGGCGAACCGGTAAACCAACGTCAACACTTTCCCCAGATGACTGTAAAATAAAATTCCTCGGTCGAGTTGTCTCTATGCCAAGAAGCGCGGACCTTCCGTCTATACCTGTCAGCTCGCCTGCAGAGAAGCCCGCAGCATCAATAATTGTTGGCATGATATCGATAAGTTGAAAATCACCATCATCAACTCTGGGCTTAAGTCCCGGTGCCCGAATAAATACCGGAATTTTGGGGAGACTGGGTTCAATGGTTCTAATTTGGCTTGGGTACACGCGTCCAGGACACTTAGCTGTCCAACAGTTTCCATGATCTGCAATTATGGCAATGACTGCTTTTTCATAGAGACCAGATTTTTTAAATGATTCTATCAACTTTCCAAGTTGTTTGTCTTGGTACGTCACCTGCTTTTTATAATTTAAAAGAGTATTGGAATAATTTGCGCCAGTGCCCATTTTTAGATCAGGTGAATAAAGGTAGTCTCCCGTTTCCGCAAAAACATATGGTGCGTGGGTCGTCAATAAATGGACAAGATAAAACGTATCTGACTTGGCCGTTTTTGCCACGTGCAGCACGGATTCATATTGGAAATTCAAAAGCCCACCATGTAAAAATGGAAGATATCGATCGACTAAATAATCTGGCCCAAACTCCTGAACAAACTTTGAAAATATACGCCAAATAAAGTTAAAATTCTGATCAGAAAGGTATCGGGGACATTCAAAGTCTTTGCCTTTGCAGCCAAAAAAATCGGTTAAAATGGATACATTATATCCCTTTTTAATTAGGAACCGCGGGAGACTCGTCGGAGGCAAAGTTTCCACGTCTTGGGGAAACTTCATGTCATTTTTGTTTAGGTTAAGCCTGCCTGTAAGGAAGCTTGGAAAGGAGAGGCTAGAACTTGGATAATTGGATATTGCCTGTCGAAACCAGACGCTTTCGTGAGCAAGCGCATAAAAGTTTGGATACTTTGATTTGTCTATATCACCCTCATTGTTCAGAAGCAGGGGCAGGCTTAATTCGTCTAAAACAATGAAAATGATTGGTGGGTTAGATGGTGTGGGGGCTGAGTTTATTTGATCCACAGTTCGTGTATCGCCAATTGCGACGTGCGGCATCATAGTAATTACAAAATAGATGCCTAAGATTGGAGAGACCATTCCAAGAAAATAACTAAATTGATCAATTACCCGTTTGAATAATAAAATTGCGACAATCGCCCCTAAAATTAAGACGATTGCCACGCCAGTCTTTTGTGACGGGGAAAGGAATTCCGTTTCTAAATAGTTTATCTGAAGCTGCCTCAATAGGCTGATAAGGGCCCCTAAATAAACCACATAATCAAATTTCTCGCCCCACTTGCCTAGGATCAACCTAAATAAAACTAGAAGTCCCGTCACAACGTATTGAAAACATATGACGATCAGAATTAATCCAGTGAGACTGATCTGAAACTCGCGTTGAAAAAGCTCAACGACATTAAAGAGGGGTTGAGAAAGTCCAAGCGAAATTATGCCGAAATAGACGACTGTAATATTCAATACATTGTGGTTAAATTTATTCATTGAAAGTTCTTGGAGTTAGAAATTTAGGGGACACGAATAGGTAGCACCTGGGAGGATATAAGCGCCTCAGAAATGCCGCTTGTTATATTGGGGCGCAACCAGTAAATGTTCTTTGTCGAATAGGCTTGAAGCATCTTCGCGATGGAAGAACGGTTTCCACTATGGTTAATTGTAAAATTAAATCCCAACTTTTGATTAAAATGTCTCAGCGCTCAGGTTTTACACTATTAGTGATTTGCATGGCAATCGCGCCATCAACGGCCCACGCGTATATTGATCCAGGTTCGGGAAGTATGTTTCTACAGCTTCTCATTGCGGCTATCGCAGGCGGGTTGTTCACTCTTAAAATTTATTGGCAACGCCTAAAAGATCGGTTCGGATTTGGCCGAAAACCTGGTGAGTCGGGCACAGAGAATTCGAACGATAAGAGCTAGCATGAGATTTCCCGACATATCTCGGCGAATGATGAGATACGGCTGACTATGCCCGTTGTGTGCTAGGTTTCCAATATGAACAGTTCCAACAAAATGGCCGAAAAACTTACCCTGAGGGACCCTGCGGGACAGCTTTATAAGTTCGATGGGCGTCTTATCCGTATTATCCAACCTGACGGATTGGCAAATCTTAATTTTTTTCTTGAATCTGATAGCCTCGGGCCTTTTCGCGATGACAACCAATTAATAAAAACCCGACAAATAAAATTGGCCGACCTACCAGCCGAACTTGATAACTCCAGAGGTGTGGCGGCAGTTGATCACGATGTGATCCCGTTTGTGTCTTATCCCCATGAATGGCCACCAGAAATGCTTGCTGCGGCAGGAAGGCTGACGCTCGATTTGGCAGAAGCCGTCTTAAATGACGACGCAGAATTAAAAGACGCGAAACCCGACAACGTGCTGTTTAATGGCCCTTCGCCAGTTTTTGTCGATGCCCTTTCGTTTGAGCCTCGGGAGAAAGGAAATCCTATCTGGCGGGCCGAAGGGCAATTTATCCGAATGTTCCTGTTACCATTGCTTCTTTACAAAGGAACTGGCATGCCGCCGGGAGAGCTCTTGCTAAACAGAGCCGATGGCGTTGAACCGGAAGAAGCTTACGAAATTCTGAGTTGGGGAAATCGTTTGGCGCCTGCAAACTTGGGCCTCGTAACGCTTCCTAAAGTGTTTGGTCAATTCTCCCAAGATGGCGGAGTGTATAAATCGAGGTTACTGGAGTCTGACGAGAAGGCTAAATTTATTTTGCGTGCGACATATCGTCGCCTACGCCGCCACTTAAATCGCCTATCCCAGCCTAAGACTAAAAATTCAGAATGGTCGAACTACATGCAGGAGAATACATATTCGGCCGAGGGCCTAACTTCAAAAGAGTCATTTGTCACGTCAGCAATTTCTGAATTTGGACCAAAAACGGCACTGGATATCGGGTGTAATACAGGCCATTTTAGCGCGATTCTTGCTAAGAATGGTGCGGACGTCGTAGCGGTGGACTTAGACCCTGTTGTTATTGGCAGTGTATGGCGCATGGCTCAAGAAAACGATGCCAAAATTCTACCCTTAGTCCAAAACCTTACCCAGCCTTCTCCCGGAATTGGCTGGAAAAATAATGAGAAACTATCTTTTCTTTCTCGAGCAAATAAGAAATTCGATATCGTCGTTATGCTCGCCGTCATTCACCATATGATGGTAACTGGAGGAATTCCTCTTGAAGAAATTCTTTCGCTCGCTGCAAGCTTAAGTCAAAAATGGTTGATCATTGAGTTCGTTGCGAAAGAAGATCCTATGTTTCTAAAAATTTGTCGCGGCCGTGAAAATCTCTACGAATGGTTTGATCAACCTGCCTTTGAAGTCGCGTGCCTGAAAAACTTTGAAATTATCCGCAAGGCCGCAGGCGAAGGGTCAACACGAGTTCTTTACTTGCTCAAAATTAAATAAGATTTACGAAGAGACGATCCTGTCACCTTGGGAATTATTTGCCTTGGCCAGGAGAACTATAAAGGCGACATTTAACCAAATGGCGCTTTGCCACCAGCTTTGCCAAATTCCGTAACTTACATTTGCGACGAAAAATGTCGTGAAGAACATGCCAATAACGGACGTACTTATCGAGACATCGCATTTTAAACGGCCTACCTGCCGCAGGATTGTTATCATTATCAACCCAAAAATTATCGCGCCGACCAAACCTAACTCCACCCAGATTTGAAGAATGGTATTATGGGGATGAAGAGGAATCCCCGGTGTGACTCGTCCCCCACCGTTTTGACCGAAAAATTTGATCACTTTCGTATTTCTTGAAACGACTCGGGCCGTATCGAGCCCTTTTCCCGAAATGGGGTCCTCGGCGATGATCGATGCAGCGTATTTCCAGATCACAATCCGAGGAAAAACTGAATCTGGAAATCTTGGGGCAATTTTAGAAAGCTCACGGGTATCCGGTAGGGCTTGTGGGATCAGGGGAGCGGCGAAGGTCGCTAAAACAACGGCTATGATATAAATATTGATAGCCTTACCCTTAAATACCAAGAAGCCTAACGCGGCGACAACTCCTGTAACAAGAGCGACAAACGCAGACAGGCTGCCGCTTATAAAAAAAATAAACGTCAAAACCAGCGTTAGAGCTAGGGCGGCAAAACGTCCAAATCGGTTCCATAAAATAGCTAAACAAGGCCAAAACAGAAGTGCGGCGATGGTGACCCCGTTTTTATAAAAATTCTCCGCACCAAAACCTCTGGCTCTGATCGTGGTATCAAAGCCTTTTCCAAGAATAACGGAATGTAAATATTGGGTCAGTAAAAGCGGTGTAATAATTTCAATCGTTAAAATAATAATTCCTATGAAAAAGCCGACGACTAAAAATTTTGAAAAAGTCTCAGTCTCGGTCGCGCTAAAATTCGACGCGACTGATGAGATCACAAGACCCGCAAAAAAAGTAGCACTTAGTGGCAATATAAGCGAAAGCGTTTCGTCAGGCGCGATGGACCAAATCGAACTTGTTAGAGCCCAAATACTTGCAACCAAGAACAAAACCAATTGCTTCGGCGGGAGTTTAGGAAAGACCCTTTGTTTGGATACATGAAAACCGAGAATGAGAAGGCTCGTCACGACAAACAAGGGGGCCAGCGATTTGGGCATGAAAATCGCCAGCGGTATGATGAAAAAAGCAGCGAAGCCAAGAATATGACCTTTGTGGATATTTTTCATGAATAGGGGCAGTTATTAATAATGGCTCGATAATCAAACGTCATTTTCATTACCAGGGCGCTGGGCGACCAAAATAACATTTTTTCCAATTGGAGGGCTGATGTAGTTCTCCATCGTACGCGTAAACGGAATCCCGATGCTATCGTAAAGCTGTGCTAAGCTTTGGTTGAACGTCGTCTGTCTGCCAAGAGTGTTTACTAGAAACCAGGGAACAATTCCGAGCAAATCAAAATACGATGACTTTACGATCGTAAATCCTGCATTTTCTACAAGTTCACGAAGACCTTTATGATAATACCGCCGAAAATGACATAAGACGCGATCCATTTCACTAAAGAGCTGCGGCAAGGCGGGTACAAACAACAAAAGATGACCGCCTGGTTTCAGGATACGAAAGATATCACAGAGCGTTTCAGCATCCTTTTCAATATGCTCCAAGACGTTGATGAGAATGACGGAGTCCCGAAATTCATTCGGTAGGGCGCTGATATGGTTTTCAAGCGTCGCGTCTATAATTGAAACAGCGCTGTTGTCATCGAAGCGGTCATGGAGGGTCTCAATCAAATTTGGCGACGGTTCTACTAGGTCGAGTGTATCAAAAAATGGTAGAATTTTGACTGAATTTCCCCCCATGCCGGCGCCGAATTCAATCCCGGAGCCACGGAGGTATGGACGAAAATAATCTAAAATCCATTTTTGATAATTTTTCAAATCATGAAGAGCTTCCAAGTCTTGCGTGTTATACGCCTGCCGCCCGCCATTCGCTTCAATACTCTCCATTAAACAATCTATACTTTAAGCCGCGTCATTAATTAGAAAATAAATTATAGCGAAGGATACAAATTAAAGCTTGAACGCCATCTTTCCAGCCAATTTTTTTGCCCTCATTATAAGTTCTGCCGTGGTAGCTGATCCCAACTTCGTAAAAACGTGGCTGGGGATTAAGGCGGGAAAGTTTGGCGGTTACTTCGGGCTCAAATCCAAACCGGTTTTCTTTCAATGTTATTTTTCGGAGAATATCTGTTCGGAAAACTTTATAACACGTTTCCATATCCGTGAGATTCAAGTTCGTGAACATATTAGAAAGAAGTGTAAGGCCTTTGTTTCCTAAGCTGTGCCAAAAATAGAGGACACGGGTTGTTTCGCCGCCTCTAAATCGTGAGCCGTAAACGATATCAGCACTATCATTAAGAATGGGCCTTAACAGTTTCGCGTATTCATTTGGATCATACTCAAGGTCTGCATCTTGAATAAGGATGACATCCCCATTAGCAATGTCGAAACCCTTTCGCAGCGCCGCTCCCTTTCCCATATTGGGGCTTTGTTTTGCGACGCGAATGCGATCATCCTGTTCAGCAAGAGACGTTGCAATGTCGAAGGAATCATCGGTCGAATCATCATCAACGATAATGAGGTCAAGAGCCAAGCCACACTTATCGGCGGCGAGTACGCGTGTGACCATTTCCTTCAGCGTTTTAGATTCGTTGAAGCAGGGAATGACGATGGAGAGACTTTTAAGGGCCATTGTTCAGCTTAATTAATTCCGGGAACTCAACAGTTTCTATTCGGTAATTCACAAAAGTGCAATTATTGAAGGCAGTTTCTTGGTCGAAGTTTAAGGATGTGAGCCAAAATGTTTGGAGAGGTCCGACCGGAAAGTGTTCGGGATTTGATTGAACGCACAGGGATCGATTTAAGGGTTAGAAAACAATCTTGCCGATGAAGTGTTCCAAAAGGTTTTGGGTAAATTTGGTCTGTTGCGCCAAGCGGCGTACTGAGCAGAAGATGGGTAATCCCGAGTGAGGCGAGTTGGTCGTACATAATCTTTGGAGACCGCTCTCTCCCATAGTAGCTAATTACAGCCTGAGAGTAGCTGCCAACAAAAAATGTCGGAACATTAAAATAGTAATGCAGTTGTCTATCGGAAATTAGTATTTTGTCCTGTTTAGAAAGATTTGCATTGATCCAGGGTACGGAGGAAAATTTCGTAACGTAATTTTCTACAAAATCCTGACGGGTTTCTCCTGACAACGAATAGCGAAGGTATTTGATCGAAAACAAGCCCGCCGCTGCTAATTGCAGGGCCATAACAACCGAAACTCCGGCAATAAGCGGGGCTTTGTAGGATGTCTGCCCCGCGAACCGTTGTGCCGCCACGGTAAAGCAAATTAGAAACAAGGGAAGGACGGGCAAGATAAACCGAATTCGCTGCGACGAGGCGATAAAAAACCAAAAACCATAGAAGAGCAACGTAAGCAGGGTATAAACGGGTAGAGGGCCGTTGTGGAGACGCCGTCGCCATTTCCAAAGCCCCCCTATAGCAAAAGGCAATAGTATGAGTCCGAAAGACCCAAACCCTGTCAGCCCAGATTCAAATTTAGGGAACGGATTAAGAGTTGCTGCAAACGGATAAAGCACGAACCACCCAAAATTTCGCGGTGCGGGGAGTTCATGGGGAAAATAATGCGCTTTAAAATCCAGGTCATGGGATTTTGTCCATAACGTCAGGTCATCAAATCCGAACCATTGGAAGAACATTGGGAAAAAAGGATCGCCGGTATGAACCGCATTCCAGAGATACCATTGGCTTCCAGCTACCATGGATACCGCGACGAGAATTAGGCTATGGGAAAGCCACCTGCGCTGAAGCAAAATTGTCAGTCCGGCGGCAAGGGCAAATAACAGGCCTGTATATTTTGCACCGAATATAAACCCAACCGCCAGACCGGCTAGCACGGCATAGCGGTTCTCCCCGGTTTGAATTGCCTGTGCAATTGCCCATGCGGCCACCAGGACAAACATGGCCATACGTATTTCAACTTGTCCGGTTCCAGCGGCGTAAATCACAACAGGCGTGGTTAGAAAAATCAGGGTGACACACAACGACCAGTTGTGACTGAGATGGCGCCTGCACAAAATAAATAACAAGGCAGCAGTAACACCTCCGCTAATCAGAATCCAAAACGTTAAGGCGATTTCACCGCCAAGTGCCAATACCGGCAGGTAGGTCATTTGGATGAGATAGGGAATTGCGCCATCAAGAGGCCGGAGAATAAATTCTATTCTTCCGGCGGCCAAAAACTGTTTGATGGCATTGAAATGATAAGCAAGAGAATCGGCATCGGTCGGAGGCGCCCAAGCTTCCGCAATGTCAAAAACGGTCACAACACCAATTAGAAGAAGTAGACCTTTTCCTACATTATCGAGGCCCCCTTTATAGGGCTCCGGCCGTCGTAATAAGACTAACCCAGGGAGCCCTGACGCGAGCAAGACCAGCAGCCACCCTTTCCCAAGAAGGCCTGAAATTCCCATGGGAAATAAAAGCCATCCCAGGATGCCAAATCCGATTGCGAAGGCGAAGATGGCCTCTTCCCAGGGGCGAAATTGGGATTGCAGTTTCAGGAGCCGAAGAACCATCGCGCCAAAGCCGAGACAACAACAACATTGGAGAATAAGAACGGGAAAGGCGACCACTAATTTAAGCCTAAAATATTAAAGATCGGTCGCGAGAACGCGCGAAACTGGTAAAGATAAGCGATCAAAATTACAAAGACCCAAATATAAAGGGTTATAAAAATAACGTGGTGCTGACCCGTGTGGTTGTTGTTGGTTGAAAATTCAGAGCTGCTAACCAGGTGACTAACGCGGGGGGGCCGAGGTTCAAATTTAAATTCCAGCGTCGCTATGAATAGACCTACGGGCAATCGAAACATGACCCCGACCATTTGAGGTAACTTGAACTGAGCGCGATAGGCCTGTGCCGTCTCCATATAAATGGCAAGGACCCGGAACCATAGGCTAAGTATTGGTTTTTTCGTGAAAATGGCCAAGTCAGCGGCATAGCGTTGGGCAATTTCAAGGCAACAGGCCAAACGCCTTTCAGTATGACTCATGATGCTACCCGGCGTTACATAGTACTTGGAGAGAACCTCATCAAACACTAGGAAATCTGCCTTTCCGTCTTTAAGGACCGCAAGCCACATATCAAAATCTTGAGCATTTGGCAGGCTCTCATCAAACCCCCCGTTCGCGGTGAGCAAATCTTTCTTTACGACGACGGTACACGTATCAATATACCCCTTCCGGTACAGAGAAACGTAGGGAGACGAGCCTTCATTGTATCGCGCTGCACAATCAATGACCGATTCCTGTCCCCCTTCAACGATATATCCATTATGAGCGACGAGTTTGTAGTTCCCCGAATCCATGTGATGAAGACTGCGTTCCAGTTTTTTAGGGAACCATTCATCATCTGCATCAAGGAACGCAATAATCGGTTGCGAAGATTCTTTGAGCGCTCGATTGCGGGCAGCACCGGCACCTTTATTCTCCTGCTTGATGACGATTAGAGAGATGTCTTTCATTTGTGACTCAAATTTCCGTGCCGTCTCCAAAGTGTTATCGGTCGACCCGTCGTCAACAACGATAACTTCTCGTGGCTTTAGGGTCTGTTCTGCAACGCTGCGTAGCGCACGCGAGATTGTTTCCCGCGCATTAAACGCAGGGATTACTACACTTACATCGGCAAATGTTGAGAGGGTGTCAGGCGGCTTCGGCAAGGTCATTCAGACTGGCGGTGGGTGGATAGGAATTGTTCATGGGCGATTCAATAAACGTTGTGACGGCAAGTTCAAGCATAAGCAGAGAATAAACTCTAAAACCATGCAGATCGGGTTTGGCCAAAAGCCGATCAATGCCGTCCGCCGTCCACCAGCCGCGCTCCAGTGCGCGTTTATTTGTGAGGAGGCGTTTTGCCAGGGGGCCTAGACCCGCCTTTATCCATGCTGGGACTGGCGATGCGAAGCCTTGCTTTGGTGCGCTTAAAACCTCATCTGGAAGGTATTTAGACGCTATATTTCTTTCTAGCGATTTTTGCCGGTCATTCGGCGTCCGTATGTGGGCTGGCACGGCCAGACATGCCTCTACAAACCGATGATCCAAGAACGGCACCCGCCCTTCCACACTGACTGCCATAGAAGTCCGGTCGAGCAAGGTGAGCAAATCGTCCGGTAAGTAGGTGCAAAGATCAGCGTACAGCCCTCCAGACTGAGCATCTCCCGAAAACTCTTGGAAGGCTTGGGACTGTACAGAGTTGGTATCTCCGCTTTGGTTTCCAATCAGGTCGCGCACCGGTTTTGGGAAATGGGTCGAATGCTCGTGAATGTATTGGCCGCGGTTTTGAAAAAACTTTTCGGCCCGTCCCAATTGCCATCGGGTCATGGGCGAAACCAGCCCAGCACCAAATTTTGCCATTGCACAAATTCCACGAGGGAGAGAAAGAAAACGCTTTTCGACAGGAAGCTGAAAATACCTACCGTATCCGGCAAAAAGCTCATCGCCACCGGTTCCATTCAGGGCAACTTTTAAATGCTGCCCCAGTTCCTTCTCAATCAGAAAATTGGGCAGTAGGGCCGCATCGTTTAGAGGCTCTTCTATGTGCCAGGCGAGAAGGGGGAGAAGACGGGAGATATCCCCTGCGGGGAGTGACAGGTTCGTATGATTGGTCTCGTACCTTTCAGCGATGGTAGCAGCCAACGGTCCCTCATCAACCGCAGCCCCTTCAAAGCTTACGGTATAGGTGTTGAGAGGCTGCGATGATTGCCCCGCAGCCAGGGCGACCATCAGTCCCGAGTCGAGGCCGCCGGAAAGCAGGGCACCGACGGGGACATCGCTTCGAAGTTGTAGGCGGACGCTGTCGTCGAGGAGAGATTCCAGATACGCCGCAATTTCCTCTTCTGATGAAGGCAGGTCCGTAGCTGCTTCAGCACGCCAATACCGCTTTACTGAAATATCACCTTTTGCATCGACGCTGAGTTGATGCCCGGGCGGGAGCTTTTGAACGCCCTTAAACAAAGTCTGTGGTGCCGGGACGTAGCCATGGGCGAGATATGGCGAAATGGCCGTTTCGTCGATGGCAGGGGCCAGCAATCCCGACGCAAACAGAGCCTTGATTTCAGAGGCGAACAATACACCGCCATTTGGCAACTTCGCCCAATAGATCGGTTTTATGCCGAGGCGATCACGAACCAAAAGCAGGCGGTGGCTGTCTTTTTCGTAGAGCGCTAGCCCGAACATGCCATTGAGCTTTTGAATAAAATCATCGCCATGACGGGTTGCAAGGGGAAGTATGACCTCCATGTCGCCGGATGTTTGATAGGGGTAGCCGGGTTCTTCTTTTCGAAGCTCCAGGTAGTTATAAATCTCCCCGTTTCCCATCAACACCCGAGCGTTGTTTTGCTCGACAATAGGTTGATCGCCGGTTTCTAGGTCAATGATTGCGAGCCGACGAAAGCCCGCCTGATAGCGCCGGTCTTCGCTGACATAAGTTTCATCCCCATCCGGCCCCCGATGTTTTAGGACTGACAGCATGGAAGACAGATCGGCATCCATGTGGGACGCCGACGTCGGCAGGAAGAGCCCGAAAATTCCACACATACCGCTAAGCTACTTCCAATTTAAGGGCGCTTGTCCAAGGGAGGTTGCTGCGGCTAGTGATTTGAATAACTGTGCCAGGCAAAGATTGACCATACGCCTTCCAAATTTTTGTCGGCATTGCTTTGATAGAACCCGTTTGAGACGTCAGCCGAAATGCGCTCTCTTTGCCAGTTAAGGTAACAGAATCATCGTTTAGAGAGATGGCAAGCGGTGTATAGAGCCGCTGCACAATGTCATGGGAATTTGATCCGGAAATCTGATCCTCGATCTCCACGGCACTCTCCGAAAACGCCCACTGTCGCGTCACGCTATCGACAGACCGAAGGCGGCTATATCCTCCATAGGTTAGTGCGACATTATTTTCTGCTTTTTCCAATTTTGGTGCATTTTTGGCGTATTTTCCCCGAAATAACCCACAATAGTACGGTTTATTGGCCGGAAAGGGTTCACAGCCATCAATGACGATTCCGTTGTGAGCCGCCTCCGATTGGAAATATTGCGCTTCACCAGTTAATCCGTAGGCCCCCCGCCCTGGATCTACAAAAATCGGCTCTTCACCAAAATGAAGCTCGAAACTTCCACAGTCCTGATGGCCATGACCGGGCATGTGGGACCAACCTTCTGGACTCGCATGCCAGAGGCCCGACCAAGGACCAAACTCAGCCTTCAGCCAGCCGTCTTCGCGTACCGTTCCCTCTTCAGCCGAGCCTCGAAGAGATTTTATAAGAGCCGCATCATCTTCGTCTAATAAGTCAAACCAACCGTCGTTATCGTTGAAGAGACACGATAAAAAGCCGGGTGGACAGTCTGGCGAAATATCGCCTACCAACGGCATGCCGCCAGACAAAAAGAGATTTGGAATTACCGACATTGCTTTTTTGGTGATGGTTTTCAATGCGAGGGCCTCGGCTCGGTTAAAGCGCTCCGCCACAAGCCAGGCGTCGGCGTAGTTGCGCGTTAACAACAGGTGGTAGTGGCTTGATCCTTCGCGCAAAATTCCTGATGGAAGAAAAATTCGTTCGGCTTCATTCAGGAGGATTTTGGCCCCCATGTCCGCGTAGCTATCGATACCAAGCGCCAACCCTAATTTAAACAACCCCCGCCCATTATTGGCCATGTGGTTGGACGTATGATGGTCGCCAAAGTATTCGAGTTGTTCCGCAATCGCGGGGCCATGGGCCGCGAGTAATTTTAAAGTGTCGTTCGCAGAGCCCGGCAAACCATGCCGACCGGCAAAGTCTAAAATATTAATCGCTCGCTCAGCCGCAGTATACGGATGCCAGGGCCAGGCATCATTCGGTTGGCGATACGTGGTCTGCCAAGCCTGCCAGAGAGAGTTTACCCAAGCCGGATCAAGGTCTCTCCCCAGCAGGGGAATCCAAGCAAACCGATGGACCGCGAGCAAGGTTTCGGTATCCTGAAAGCTCTGCTCGAAAAGACGGTCCTCGTCCCCCGGGTTCAGGGTCACATCTAGTCCCGGCAATGGCAGAGTAATCGCCGATCGCGGCTTATCTATTCCAAGTTCTGAAAAAGAAGTGGGCGGATTGGGCAATTGCTGCTTTAGGGGTAGCAGGCCTTCCAAATACGGCGGCCGATGAGGCGTAAATACGGGCTCGCCCTGATACCTTCCCAGAGCCCTACCAATAAGCCATTGCCTAAGAACAGGGTCTTTAATGACTTGCCGAGCTTTGCGGCTAAGCGCGTTTAGCATTGGGTTGAATATTCGGGGGCTGGGTAAAACCCATTGGCCCCGTCGCTCCAGGCGGTTATACAAGGCTCCATACTCCGAAACCACAGATGACCTGCATGCCCGATCCCGCAACCAAAGAAAATATCCAGGACTTTTGGGGCTCTCTCTATGACTCGCTTTATGAGGACGTGGACCGCGACCTGACCCGCGACCGCTTGTTTGAAAGTCTGGAAGATCTGGAAGATATGTTTCGTCTGCGCGGGCACTTGGCGGCGGTGGAAATGCCATTGGCTAAGTTGGCCGGAAAGCGGGTTCTTGAAATCGGACCCGGGGCGGGGGGCCATTCGGCGCTGTTTGCCAAGCACGGTGCAAAGATGACCAGCATTGATTTGACGTTTCAACGTGCGCGCGCGACAGCGGCCAAATTTGAGTTGATGGGAGATGTCGCCAACGAATGCGCCGCCCTTCAAGGCGATGCGGAAAAGTTGCCGTTTTCGGATGGCTCGTTTGACATCGTTTATTCCAATGGCGTCTTGCACCACACCTTGGATACGGAAGCGTCCATTGCCGAAGTTTTTCGGGTTCTCAAGCCCGGCGGGCAGGCCGTCATCCTGCTGTATTGCAAAAGCTCGTGGCATTATTGGGTTAATATGTTCCTGTGTGTCGGCGTGCTCAAAGGAAAGGCTTTTGGGGACCCCAATTGGCTTGGAAAGGCCACGGAATGGGGCGGAAAGAACGCCCAGACCGTGGAAAACCCTATTACACGATGTTATACGGGATCCCAAATAAAGAATATTTTTCAACGATTTAAAGATATAAAATTTCGCAAAGGCGAATTCTATTTTTATCTGATCCCAAAGCTAGGCCGCATCTATCGGCGCTATCAAATTCGGCGTTATGGCACCCATCCTGGCGGTGTTTTAGTCTATGGCCAGCCGTGGCCGATGCAGTCAAAGCTGGAGCAATTTCTGGGTCGTGTTATGGGGTTTGCTTGGTACATCTCCGCCCGCAAACCAGATTAGAGTTTACCAACCTTCGGGGAACACGCCGCGCTCTGGTATTTGATTATCATCGAGACCGGCAATCGCTGCCCGTCCCATGTTTAAGATTGCCTCTTCCGCGCTGCCGCCAATATGCGGTGTCGCCAGAAAGTTGGGCAAATTCAGCAATTCCAAATCATCTGGCGGCTCTGTGCGAAACACATCAAACCCAGCACCGGCCAACGCACCGGATTTGAGTACTGACTTTAGAGCCGCCTCATCCACTAATCCGCCCCGCGCTGCATTAATGAGGACAGCACCTTGTTTCATTAAGCCGAGGTGTCTTTCGTCCAGTATATTTTTCGTGGTGTCATCTAATTGCAGGTGCAGGGTCACAACTTCTGAGTCTTTTAGGACCGTTTCAAGACTGGCAGGCATAACGCCGGTTTCGCTGTAGAATTCAGGAAAATCTAAAATATCGTTGGCCAAGACCCGGCAACCAAAAGCGCGTAGAAGTTTCGCGAGGTCCTTGCCGACATGCCCACACCCAACGATGCCGATCGTGCAATCAGACAGCTGACGACCGACATGCTGGCGAAAAGTCCCCGTGCGCATTTCCCCGTTTGCGATGGGCACATGCCGCAGCAACGCAACCGCCATCGAGATAACCAACTCTGAGACCGACCGCTTGTTAACCCCCCCGGTCCAACCCAGCCTGACGCTATGATCGACCATGGCGTCCAAATCAACCATGTCATAGCCAACGCCATACTTGGAGATCACCTTCAGGCCGGGCAATGCCTGCAACAAAGCATGGTCGATAATTTCGAGCGCCGTAATTGCCTTGTCGTGTCCATCTAAGTACGCGAGTAAATCGGCACCCGTTATTTTTTTTCCGTCGTCGTTGAAGGTGACGTTATCGTAGCGTTCCAATAGCGCTGCCCGCAGAACAGGGTGGCGGGAAAATGAACGCGATGTGACGGCGACCTTAGTCACGAGGTGCTTTGGCCTTTGCTAATCTCAGCCAGTGCTCGGGGCAATTCGCTCATATTATCGATTAAAATATCGCAGGGTAGCTCATCCAACGGAACATGGCAGTATCCATAGGAAACGGCGATGGCAGGTAGGCCCGCATCGACTGCGGCAGCGATATCCGTTTCACTGTCGCCAACCATAACGGCACTTTTGGGGTCGGCTCCCATACGCTCTAAAATGTTTAGAAGATGGCGGCCATCTGGTTTTCGATGCTTTACCATATCGGCACAGACGATAGCTTCGAAATATTTTTCCAGGTCTAACGCCGCTACTGCTGGCAGAGTGGTTGTGCTGGGTTTATTTGTGCACAGTCCTAGGGAAATTCCGTCTGCTTTTAGCTGATCCAATACGTTGAACACGCCAGGATAAACCAACGTGTGATCCGCCGGGTGCGCCTTGTACGTTTCCAAGAACCGCCCCAGATATTCTTCTTCCATGTCTGGCGTATATCCACCAGTTTGTTCCATAACTTTTTTCAACATGACCTGGGCTCCTTCGCCGATCATGCCGGTAATGTCTTCGAGAGATAGCGATGGACGACCTATTTCGTCGAGCACTCTATTTACAGCGGCCCGCACGTCGGGGACGCTGTCAATTAGGGTGCCATCCAGGTCAAAGATAATGGCCTTAAAAGAATTCATTTAATACTTATCCCAAAGAGAATCAGACTTCATTACAGCTTCAACACGACCAATATCCTCGGGGCTGTCGACAGACACATAGGCTCGATAGGGAATGGGGGCCATACGCTGACGAAAGCCATTGTCACAGATGCGGTTTGAATCGCAAGCTTCTTTGATCTCAAGAGGCGATTCAGGAGTTGCCGTGAACCATTTTAAGAAATCCCACCGAAAGCCAAAAATACCGCCGACTCGAAGTGCACCAAGATCGGGCGAAAATTTCTTGCCGTAGGGAATGGGGCTCCGCGACGTGTAGAGAATATCACCATTCAAGTCCGCAACTAACTTGACGATATCGGGGTTTAGGAAGGTTTCTTCATCATGGATGGGAACCGCTAGCATGGTTCCCCGAACCGTCGAATCGCTCTCGAACGGTGTCACCACCGCGTCGATTACATCATCACCTAGCAAGGGTTCGTCGCCTTGGACACATACGACAATGTCGTCTTCAGCCAAATCGACATCACATTTCTCAGCAGCTTCCGCAACCCGGTCAAGCGCGCGCGTATGGGTATCAGCAGTCATGATCACCGGATAATTTTTTGAAGTTGCAAAATCTTCAATCTCTGTGTCACAGGTCGCTATAAATAACCCGTCCCACTTAGGATAAAATTTTGCCCGTTCAAAACAGTGCTCCAGCATTGGGCGGCCTAAAATGGGGTGCAAGGGTTTGCCAGGAAACCGGCTGGCCGCCATGCGGGCGGGGACAACGCCAATTATTTTCATATTTCTTATCTCGCGCTAGCTGGTAAATTTTGTTTCAGCCATTTCGCCGCTTCCTCTGCGGCAAGCTTGTGCCCAAGCACCGTCCAATGGCCGTCGTGGGCGAAATGTATTTTAGAATACCCGGCTTTTTGAAATTGCGGATATGGGTCAATTACAGAAATATTATTTGCCTTTAATTCTCGGAGCACAGCCAGACGCAAGCTTGTATAATAATCGGTTGATTCTTTAAGCTCAAAGCGGGTAGGGGCTACTAGTACGGCAAAGGGTGTTCTTTTTGGAAACATGGCCTTAAGGTTTATAAGCTCGCTCACCGTACTTTTCACGCTGGCATTTATTTCTGGGGCAGTGAACTGCCCTTTTTCTAATTCAAGGGTGCGAATAATTCCGAGCGACGTTAAAATTTCTCTCACTAAACCAATGCGTTTAATGCCAACCGCCATAAAATTATAAAGTGCAGAAAATTCGGTTAGTTGTCGTTTTAAAGTCGGCCAAGTTAATGTCTTTTTTTCTTCTTTACTTAAAAACGCCTTTAAATCCATTTGGGCTTTGGCCTGAGCCTGGCAATTTTTGTTTAAGATATCGTTTTCCAGAATTAGGCCAACTATAACCGCTCGGGGTATGTCGTTCTTCGGCATTCGGGCCGTTAGCGCTTGATAACCACAAACGTCGGTGCCTGGGCTGGCGACATTATAAGTTGGGCCATGAATTTTTCCAATTACGCTGGAATACACTTCCTGTTGTTCGACACCCCAACCAAAGGCCATTGAATCGCCAATGATCCAGGTACGACCCTTTGCATTTGAGACTGGTTCTGGATTACGAAGTCCAAAGGAATTGATATTTATTTTTACTCGAAAATCACCATTGTTCTGGGCAAAATAGCCATCAAACCCTGGCAGGCCAGTTGTTACAATGCCGTGGTTCGGCACAGAAATTGTGCGCATAAACCATCCGCTATAAAAATCTCTCCAGTGCGGCATGCCGACCCGGAGTACGCCTTCAGAAATTAAAACTAAAAGCAGCAGTCCTACGAAAGATGCAATCAGCCGCCCCTTCCAGGTTAATTTTGCTGCGCCCTCGTCCATCTATTGAGCTTTGCGACCAATGACATCAAACAAGGCCCCTTCTCGGGCGATGGTGCCAAGCCAGGAAACCTGAGTGACGGCGCGTTGATAGCCGTTTCCCGGGCTTGTCTCATCAAATAAATTAGCAGTGTCCTCTCCATCAGTACCCATGATGGCCGGTGATGCATTCAGGTAATCGATTCCATTTTCCTTGAACCAACCAAGGACTTCCCCGACCGAGTGCCAGGTTTCATGAGGGTTATAGTATTGATCCTTCACCCAGATATCAGCCTTGCGTTCGTCTTCGATACGGTTTCTGACCACGTAATCAATGTTTGTGCCTAAGACCCCAATGACCTTGGATCTAAGCCATGTCGGAATACGAGCGTAGCTGTTGTAGAGGCCGACCATGATAATGCCCCCGGGTTTAACCTTGCGGCAAATTTGCGCGAACGCACGTTTGGCATCAAAGGTATGGTGAAGCACACCGTGGGAAATCACCACGTCGAATGAGTTATCCTTAATCGCCATGTCGAAGATATTCATTTGCGCGAAGGCTGATCGTTCGAGGCTATTTCGAAGTTTGTGTTCCACTGCTAGGCG
The DNA here is from genome assembly GCA_018660465.1 of Rhodospirillaceae bacterium. Classification (NCBI taxonomy): domain Bacteria; kingdom Pseudomonadati; phylum Pseudomonadota; class Alphaproteobacteria; order Rhodospirillales; family Rhodospirillaceae; species Rhodospirillaceae bacterium. The sequence goes on along the minus strand of JABJKH010000065.1, from coordinate 21,566 downwards.
CAGGCTCCCCAACGACATATCAATACCGAGGACATGATTGTTATTGAGCTGTAAAAAATGGCTGAGTTGACCTGTGCCGCAGCCGCATTCCAGCACTGTCTTGTTGTAGCCGATGGCTTTCAGCAACTGTGCTGAGAAGGGATTGTGACTTCCCTTGTTCACGAGTTCGCCGAATTCTTCCAACCCTTCGTAGCTGGGAAACGGGTTCTCTTCATAAAACGATTTTACCCGCGCCGTGACGTCCTTGCCTTCGCCTTCATTGGGAACATAAAGCGACGGGATGCCATCAATGTAGGGAGACGCCTCACCTGTTTCAGTACACCTGAGACCGCCGTCGACCAATTCCATGGTCGTGTCGTCCGCTCCTCCGGGTGCTTTTAAGGTGGCAAGAATTCGGTCGGAAAACATCGGTGTTTCAAGAGCCCCCATCACTGGTTCTCCTTCAACAGGACCACGTTGCCCAGCACAAGCATGTCCATTTCGGTGGCCATGAAACACCGATACGCATCCTCTGGCGAACAGACGATTGGCTCATCGCGGACATTAAAGCTGGTGTTTACCAACATCCCATTGCCGGATTGTTCCTTGAACGTTTCAAGTAATTTATGGAAGCGCGGGTTGGTATCGGTGTGAACTGTTTGGATGCGGGCTGAATAATCGACATGGGTAATGGCGGGGACCGTGCTGCGAACGGCATAGAGTTTATCTAAGCCTTTTAGCGCAGCCTCTGCTTCAGATAGGTCTTGGTGTAATTTGTCTTTCACTTGCGCGACCAGCAGCATGTAGGGGCTGTCACCATCTAGGTCGAAAAATTCTGAAACGTCTTCGCGCAAAACTGCTGGTGCAAAGGGCCTAAAACTTTCCCGGTATTTTATCTTGAGATTAAGCATCCGCTGCATGCGTTCGGAACGGGGGTCACCCAGAATGGACCGGTTGCCGAGCGCCCTTGGACCAAACTCTGTCCGCCCTTGAAACCAGCCGACAACCTTTTCGTCCGCCAATACCTCGGCGACATTTTTAAACAATTCCGCATCTTCCAAGATGTCATAGTTTGCACCGGCCGTATCCAAGATTTCCTTAACAGTATCCTCGGCGTAGGCGGGCCCTAAATAGGATCCTTGCATGGCGTCTCTAGACCCGTTTGCGGGTTTTCGGTCAACGCCACCTTGACTATGGGAAATCGCCAAAGCGACACCTAATGATGCGCCGGCATCGCCTGCTGCAGGTTGTATCCAAATATTCTCAAACGGCCCTTCACGTAATAATCTACCATTTGCGACACAGTTGAGCGCAACGCCCCCCGCCATGCATAAATTTTTTTGCCCGGTTTCTTTTTGCAAGCCGCGACAAAGATTTAAAACAGCCTCCTCTGTTATCACCTGAACCGAGCGGGCGATGTCCATATCGCGCTGGGTCATGGGCTGGGCCGGATGTTTGGTAGGCCCGCCAAGCAAGTCGGCAAACTTGCTATTGGTCATGGTCAGGCCGATGCAATAATTAAAATAATCCATGTTCAGGCGAAACGAGCCGTCATCTTTGAAATCGATTAGATTGTCCCGCATCACATCAACGTATTTCGGCTCCCCATAGGGGGCCAGTCCCATGACCTTGTATTCGCCATCGTTGATTTTAAAACCTAGATAAGAGGTAAATGCGGAATACAGCATTCCCAGGGAATGAGGAAAACGAATTTCTTTTTCCAAGGTAACATCATTGCCCTTGCCGATGCCTGTGGACGTTGTCGCCCATTCTCCGACGCCATCCATAATCAGAATTGCCGCCTCATCAAAGGGCGACGGGTAGAAGGCACTGGCGGCATGGGAATGATGGTGAAACCCGAACAGGATTTTATCTTCGTCGGTTGTTCCGAGATCAAGCCCATTAACGCCTTTCAAAATCAGATTTTTTTGAAGAATTTTTTCTTTAACCCAAACCGGGATCGCCTTAACAAATGACGGCAATCCTCGGGGTGCAAAAGAAAGATAAGTCTCTAATAGCCTGTTAAAGGTCAGCAACGGCTTATCGTAAAATCCAACATAGTCGACGTCATCAAGCGTAACGCCAGCTTCGTTCAAGCAATAGGCGATGGCATTTGCGGGAAATTCAGAATCATTTTTCTTTCGCGTGAAGCGCTCTTCCTGTGCGGCCGCAACAATTTCACCGTCGCGGACCAGGGCCGCGGCGCTGTCATGGTAAAATGCTGAAATGCCGAGAACGATCAAGGTGAGATGCGCCTAGAAAATCATATAAATAAAGGGAGCGATGGCGGTGCTTTGGGCGGCGATTAACAGACCGCCGAGGGCGACCAGCCCAAAAATAAGCGGCGCCATCCAGAATTTCTTATAGACGCGCATAAACTTAATAAGTTGGCCGAAGACTGAGAGCATAGATTAATTCCGTCTAAAACATATCACCAAAGGTCTCCCGGTTCGTGTGACGGGTGACCTTGGACCAATACGTGTCTGATTTTGGCTCGAACTTCCGATGCATCGGATCGGAACCGAAGACGCGGAGCATAAGGCTAATTGGGAAAACAAAAAGGAAAAAGAAAGCGCCCAGCAGGAGGTGGTTGCTGACAAAGCCGAGACGAAACGCAAACTTTTCCCAAAGTCTGTTTAACGGCATCAGCAGCCAAGGGACCAGGAGCGCGAGGACCAAAAAACCACCTGCCACCCATAACGCCCAGTCCAAGCGAACAGCAAAACCGAAGTGCGCAATGGCAAAGACAATGGAAAAAACCACGGCAAACATAATACCGAAGGCTCTGTCAGTCTGGCGGTGTGCGCTCATTCTCTCTCAATCCGAAACGTTGTGCGGTACTTATAACGCCGGAACGTCATGGCTCAAGCCCCATTTAGCTTTCCATTCGGAATCCGCGCAGTAAATACGATAGACCAGTCCCATTGTTTTCAATGCGTCTTCAGCGGAGCCGTTGGTAATCGGAGTGTTATCCTGGATAGCCGTTGCGAATTCGGCCACCTCGTCGGCCCATGAAGTGTCTTTGTTGTAGCGCGTGGTTTCTTCTCGGGGATCGCCCATATCATCACCGGCCGTGCGTGCCACGGTCATGGTTTCCGCGCCGTAGCTTTTAGATCCGGATAAGATGCCTGACAGGGTAATCGAGCCCAATTCCAAGGAAATTTCCAAATTAAACCGGTGCCGCCATTGGGTTGCGGATGAATGCAGCATGGCGACGACGCCGGCTTCTGTCCGCATCAAGGCATAGGCGTTGTCTTCGACGTCGTGGTTCCAATGACCGTTTGAAATAAAACTATTCACATCGACAAATTCGCCTGCGAATAGCCTCAGCAAGTCCACCATATGAATACCCTGGTCCAGCAGCACACCGCCGCCTGAAAGTTTCCTGTCTGTCCGCCATGAACTTTGACCGAAGGTAATCAGCTGAGACTTTCCGTAAAGTCCCCGGAGATTAATGACTTTGCCCAATTCCCCCGACTGCACCAGCCGCAGCGCATCCAGGACCGAATCATGGTAGCGGTGATTAAATCCATATTTGAGCTTTAGGTTGGGGTGTTTCTGATGGCAGGCAATTACCCGCGTCACATCGCCGACATCTCGCCCCGGTGGTTTTTCGCAGAACACATGTAGACCGCGCTCAAGCCCGGCAATGCTGACATCCGGGTTTAAATCGTTGGTCAGGCATACAAACAATACATCGAGATTTTCTTCCAGTAGGGGACTGTATTCACCAAAAAATTTAACGCCATCGTCAAAGACGCCATCCCCCCCCAGTTTCTGATCGCAAACAGCGACGACCTTCATGTCTGAGCGCTTGTCGATCACTTGGCGGCGGCGGTTGCCGACCACGCCATATCCTGCAATTCCGATTTTGAGAGGTTCGGTCACGGTGCGGGTGTCCGATAGAGGTTGGAGACTTCGTCATTGTCGCGGCCAAGGCGTACCGATTGCTCATCACTGTCTACATCGACCCAACCGCCCGCTTCATCTGAGCGATAAAATGCGTGAAGGAGTTTTAAGGTCCCAAGGCAATCGTTGCGATCTACAGGATAGGGTGACTTGTCGCGGAAGAAAGCAGCAATGTCTGAATACATATCCGTATGGCCGTAGCCGTAAACTGCCCCGTGGCCTTTGATTCCAACGAAATCTTCGCTGTTGTCGGCGCACTCACCTGGGTCCGGCGTAAATACTTGTAGTTCGTTCACGGCAATGCCGCCAATTTGGGCGAGACCTTCGGAACCGACGATTGAGAGCGACGCCTCAAAATCATCGGGTCTGGCAGCTGTCGTCACTTCTAGATTGCCAATCGCACCCGACTTATAGGCCATTGTGGCAACCAGGGCATCTTCAACCTCAATGTCGGCCCCAAGAGTTCGCATGGTGGCGTTGATTCGCTCGACCTCACCACCCAAATGCCGCAGCAGGTCGACGTGATGAATTCCCTGGTTGGTCAGGCAGCCACCATCGTGCGAATAGGTACCGCGCCACGGAGCCATGTCATAGTATCGCTGCGGTCGACACCAGCGAACCCGGACCGAAACGATCCGAATATCCCCAAGCTCGCCCGCCGCCAGCGCTTTTCGCACGCGCCGCACAGCCTTGTTATTGCGGTTCTGGAATACCGGAAAAATATGAAGCCCGTGATTATCCGCAGCGCCATACGCTGTATGAAGTTGTTCGGGCCGCATGAACGTTGGCTTTTCCATGATCAGGTGTTTTTTATAGCGTTCGATCACGTCCGCGCCGTGTTCAAAGTGCATGCCTGATGGGGTAATGACGGCGGCGATATCGATCTCGGGGACTGCTTGGAACATGTCATGATAGTCCGTGAAATGCGGCACAGAAAACTGATCGCCATAGGCTTTCGCTTTCGCAACGTCCAGATCACAGACAGCGGCAAGTTCGACACCATCAACTTGTCCGATGGATTGGCAATGATGGCCGGCAATGCGACCGCAGCCAATGAGGGCAATTTTTAGGGGAAGATTGGTCACGATACTTGTTTCTTCTCTGGTTCTTGAACGTCGTTCATCGCGTGCATATCACCGAAAAGCAGCGAATGCCAAAGGTTTATGTCGGGCTCGGTTAGAACTGAATCCCAGTTAACGGGCCGAATCGGAACCTTTCCAGTAACCTGTTCGGTGACGTCGTCTAATGTGACGCTAGGCACATTGATGTTGGCAGGCAGGATATCAATCGCAATGCGATCATCGAGCATTAATCGATAGGCCGGGAGGCCCATCAACACGGCTTCCAAACCAGACGTTCCGGTACAAAATAACACAGCGGACAAACCGGCTTGCTCCGTAAGTGGGGTTTCTGTGCGGCTCAGGTTTTCTATCTCGCTGAACGCCACCGGATACATGGGATGTCCTTTAACGAGAACTTTTTGGCCGGAGGCCGCCAACAGGTGCGCAGCCTCGATTTGTTTTTGGGCTGCGGCAGGGACGGCAGACAATGGCACGAACACGGGGCCTGATGGATCGTGGCTTCCAGGTGCAAACCTTTTAAACCGAAAGGCACCACCGACGATCAGGCGATCATCAGGCACGCCCCAAGCTGCAACTTCATCTCGATAAGCAGGGCCGTCACAAATGACTATTTCCGGGATGCTGTCCAATCCATCAGGGTTGGTGCGGGTCGAATAATTTATTTGATGGGGACCGACGACAGTGTGCTGATAACCGAGAGTGTGGACACCGTGTTTCCGACCAGCGCGGCATAGCCCCCTTTCCCAACTGTGATTTTCCCAAGGCCAGCATACCCGAGAAGGTTTTGCTTCTTTCAACCAATTATCTTGGCAATGAAGTTGCCAGCGGTTCATGGCGGGGCCTCCGCCACTGTTCTCCTTTGCCGCAGCGCGGCGCACCAGCCAGCCGTATTTGCCTTCAGTAAAAACTCGCCCAGGCCGCCATTTTGTCCAAATTAGACGGAGCGCAAAAAACGTATGGCCCCAAGCGTGCAGACTTGACGTTCGACCTTTTGATGAGAGTTCTCGCGCTCGCGCCGCATCGCAATCAGTATGAAGGATGCGTTGAAGTTCTGGTTCATGGGCCATCAGGTCGCCGAAATAAGCATCGAAGCCGTCGGCGGTGCTGCGCGGATGGCCATAGACCAGAATGGCTGCGCTGCCCTGGCCTTGGGTCTTAACCAGTCGAGTTGAAAACAGCGCGTTTTTTAGAGCTGTCTTGGTTCGCGCCAACCACCCTCGGATGGAAAGTTTTAGTTCTGTAAGGCGGAGCCGTGGCGGCCTGCCTGCCGTCACACCCGAAAGTTTGGCTAAATGCCGAAATAGCCACGGGTCGTCGCATAAAACCAAACACACATTTTCGTCTTTAGCGACGTCTGCCGTAATCCGGGACCATGCCAGCATCACGCCGAAGTCTGATCCGAATGCGCCACCAGTTGGCATATGGGAAATCTCGGCTGTGGGTTCCTGGCTTATTTTTAGACCGATTGTCCACCAAGTTTCCCGGCTTTCCATAAAGGCAGTTTCAAGTTGTTCCGCCAATCGAGATCGTTTCGATTGGGCATCAAGAAAACTTTCAGTTCCCGTGACCGAGAACCAAGTTCTGTATGAATCAGACGATGGAAGGTCAAACGATTGGCGGAGGAGAACAGGCATTTCTACTATGTCAGGTGAGAAAAACTTTTAAACAGAGCCGGCATTGTGGCATGGTGCCGCGCGTCCATAACTTCGCAGGTTTTAGCCAGTGTCCAAGCCAGATAAGCAGTATTTCGAAAATGTCCTTACCGCCCTTCAAGAGACCGAAGAGCAGGGTCTTCTATCCAATCATCGGGATGATGGCCTAAGTGGTCTTGCAGGTTTAAAAACAGTGGGAGCCTTACAGCGCTTGGCACAATTGATGTCAGCAGACGAGACAGCTTGTTACCTCGAAATTGGTGTCTTTCAAGGTCTGACTCTTGTATCTACCGCGCTCGATGCCCCGGACCTGCCCTGTTTTGGCATCGATAACTTTCGAATTCTTGATCCCAACGATGAGAACCTAAGCATCGTTCAAGACCGGATGACCGCGTTCAAAACCAAAAATGCAAAACTCATCAACATGGATTTCGAGGCGGCCCTCGAAACCCTGGAAGACCACATCGGCAACCGCAAGGTCGGCCTATACCTCATCGACGGCCCGCATGACTATCGAAGTCAACTCGTCTGCTTGCTCCTGGCGAAGCGCCATCTTCACGACCGGGCCGTCATCGTCATTGATGATGCGAACTATCCCGATGTCCGTATGGCGACTAGAGATTTCTTATTGAGCCATCCTGATTTCAAGATGGTATTCGAAGCCTACAGCCCGGCACATCCCGCGAATATGGAGCCCGAAGAAAGAGCCAAGTGGGAAGCCGGATGGCTAAACGGGGTTAACATTCTTGTTCATGACCCAGATGGGCTATTTCCCGACTTGTTGCCGCCTATCGTCGAAGACAGGACGCTTTATTTCAATGAGTGGCTCGTGCATCGGCTTCGTGTTGCAGGCTTAGCACCGAAGGCTGTGGCCTTGGCGGATGCTCTATGTAGTGGTGAGTCGACGGAGGCAGCAGCTCTGCAAACGCAACTATTGGAACAGTATCAAAAGGATTTAGCGGTTTTTCAAAACCGCGATGTGGACAGAAATGTCTGTAGCGCGGGCCTTCCAATTAACCACTTTAACGAACTCAATTAAGTTTTACCAAATCTGACCGAAACCACGGTCTTACACTTAAATGATATCCATTTCCGGTTCGTGGTAAAACCGTTCTAAAAAATCCAGTATTAAATTACCTATACTGCGCAAAAAGTCGACTTCTGCTGCGGGTTCGAGCCACAGTGGTGCAGTAGTCGCCAATACGAGAACGGCAAAGCTACCTACAAAAACCAAAAACAGGCTCCAGATTAAAGCCTTATTCAGCCGTGCTTGATCACTGTTGGTTGCCGCCAATTCTGATTTGGACTGAGATGGTCGGGAAATCATTTGCCGGGCGTTACGACGATTTTAGCATCGGATTCTGGAACAGTTTTTTCCACGATGGTGATGCGGTCTTTTACAGATTGCTGATAAATACGTGCGATGTATTCGCCTATTATTCCCAAAAACATCGCGTTGATGCTGATCCCAAAAAGAATAAGGACGGTCGTGGTGGCAAAACCGGGCGGCCATGTGGCACCGAAAAATACGTGACCAACGGAGTACACAATTATTGCCACGAACATGACGAAGGCGATTAAAAGGCCAGTATGGGTTGCAAATCGAAGAGGCACAGTCGATTGGCTGACAATGCCGTCAAGGGCAACAGTGAACAAATCCGACAGCCCAAACTTGCTTTTTCCCTGAGTTCGCGGGTCCCGATCATATGGAATGCCGATTTGTTTAAAACCGTATCGGGAAATCATACCGCGTAGATACGGATTGCAATCGATTGAACCGGACAACAAATCAAGCAGCTGGCGATCAATGATGCGAAAGTCGCCAGCGTGATGTGGCAATTCGATGTCCGACAGCCAGTCCACCAAACGGTAAAATACGCGGCGGATTGACCGAATCAACCAGCCTTCCTTGCGCGACCGCCGAACGCCATAAACGACTTTGTAGCCATCTTCCCAATGGTCGAGGAATTGCTCGATCAAAGCAGGGGGATCTTGCAAATCGCAATCCAACTGGATCGCCGCCGCACCTCGGGCGTTGGTATAGGCGGTAAGGATTGACCGTTGGTAACCAAAATTTCTCGAGAAACGGATCACCCGTACGCGGCTATCATGAGCTGCGCGATCAGCAAGCTTTTCAAATGTATCGTCTGTGCTGTGATTGTCCGTAAATATAATTTCAAAATTATAGCGGCTTGAAAGCCCCACTAAGGCCGGGTTAAGTGTCTCGAAAAACGCGTCGATGGTTTCGGATTCATTGAAGACTGGAACGACAATTGAGATAAGTTTGTTTTCGTTCATTGCGCCGTTTTACCTAGACGGTCATTTTGGATCAGGTCCTTGAAACCGTCGTCCAGTGACATTTGAGGTCTCCATGTTGGCAAGGTGGGGCTGGCCGGACATGGCATAAATACTTGGTTTTCACGGTACGGTAGTTCTCCCCAATTAATCGCTAGGGGGCTTTCCCATGCTTGCTCAAATATATTTGCGATTTCTTTTAAGCTTCGCCTGTGCCCCGATCCAAGAAAATAATGTTCTCCATTCCCGTCTATATGTCTTTGATCCATAAGCTTGCAGGCTGAGATGTAGGCTTCTGTCACATCCGAGACGTGAATAATATCCATCTTTTGTTCACCTGGGGTCATCTTAATCAGTTCGCCCTTAGCGGCGCGCAAAAGGACCGATGTCAATCGTCCTCGCCAGTCGTTCGGTCCGTAAATGTCATAGGGTATCAAGGAAACTGCGCGAATGCCCGATGTTTGAACATAGAACGATAGGATGTCTTGGAATGCCTGCTTTGTTGCAGCGTAGAGCGAATTTGGTGCAATCGCGCCGGTCTCTTCAAATTGCCACCACGATCCCGTATTAATGAACGACGGGCATCCCACGCGAACGGCGGCGTGGAGGAGTCGCGTGCCAAACCCAATATTTGCATCGACCGTTTCAATTGTGTCTTCTTGTCCTAGATATTCGGGTCGACAAGCGGCTAGATGGTAAACAACGCTAATGTCATTGCCCTCGAATGCGCTGGCCAAACCGTCTGCCGAGCCATCGTCGATATAAATACGGACGTTTTCGCCAAGGTCTGCCAAGTGAGCAGTTTTCGATGTTGGACGCACGACAGCAATGACGGGTTCACCTCTGCCGACTAATTTTGCCGTTAGGTTGTACCCGAGGTACCCGGAGGAGCCCGATACCAAAGCTGTCATTTGTGTGTACTCCGAGCCGGGGTAGCTACCGTAGAATCCTTGGATTTACACAAGCGAATGTAAAGGTCTCGAAGCGACATTTCCAAGCGGGATTCCTGAAATTCACCGAAGACATTACGAAGCGTGCGTACCAGCCGCCAGGGCCGTAACAGATAAAGAACGCCGTAAAATAGGAGCATGCCGAAAATTCGATAAAATCCAAGCGCTCGGTCGCCGACGTATTTTGAACAGGACGTGGTTGTTGTCAAATCTGTGTATGCAGCCAATCCATAGAAGAATTCGTCGCTATACTCAGGAATTTGGCCGTCATTTTGCATATTCGAGAACAATTCTGAGCCGGGGTATGGAGAAAATGGAGAAAGCGACACATCGTGAATCCCAATCGCCGCCATTCGGACGCAGAACCATAGGGTTTGAAATATCTCCTTATGAGTCTCGTTGGGAAATCCAATGATGATGTTGGCCTTGCAGTTAATGCCATTTCTAATGGAGTCTCTCATCGAAGCCTCCATGGATTTGAGGTCGATCTTTTTCTTAATACGCAGCAAGACGCTCGGTGATCCACTTTCGGGAGCGTAGCTCATGTTGCGGCAACCGGATTGGTACAAAAGCTCGGAAACCTCCTCGTCAATCGCTTCCGAGCGGGTGCCACTCGGGAGTTGCCACGTGAATTTAACCCCTGAATCAATGACCATCCGGCAAAATTCGACGATCCACTTCTTCTTAACGATTGCTGTCAGGTCGTAGAAATCGAAGTTATCAATTTGATAACGCTTATGATATTGCAGCATTTCGTCGAACACTTGTTCAGGGCTACGCGAAACCCACCGAGTTCCCCACATCGTCGGGTTGGAACAGAACGTGCACTGATACGGGCAACCGCGGGTGGCCAGGACTGGCATGGATCGCCCGCGATTGACACCGAACCCATATCCGTTATCCAAATAGGTGTCTAATGGAAACAACTCCCAGGCCGGAAGGGCGATGTTATCAATATTACGAATTCTAGTGCGCGCCGCGGTTTTAAGAATGCTCCCATTATTCCGATAAACAATACCGGTTATTGCATCCAGGGGTCGGTTTTCGAGTATCGCAGAAACCAACTCGGTAAGTGTTTCCTCACCTTCGCCAATTATCCCAACGTCAAGTGCTCCGCAATCCTCGAGAGAGAATTCTGGCAGTGCCGTTATATGCTCACCACCGCCGACAATTAAAATTTGAGGAAAAACTTCCTTCAATCGCGTAATTAAAGATCGGATCAGCGGCCATTCATGTGAAAACATACAAGAAATGCCAATGATTTGAGTTGCTGGATCGATTCCCTCAATAATTTCTTCGGTTGATTGGCCGTGAGAGAGGAATCTTTCGTCATCCGTGGGCAGCATTTGATCGGGTGCATTGCCTACTGCATCGACGACGTTAACCGCTATGTCATTTCCAATTAACACCGCCGCTAAATAGGCGAGGCCGATCGGTGGGCACGTGGGAGTTGTGTGCGCCCATTTAGCGACCAAGACCGGGGGACGTATCAGTGTAACTAACGACATGAGTTTATTCTTATGAACCTATTTGGACAGCAATTAGGGATGGTTTTTTAACTCAATTTATAAGGTGGGCGATAGCGAAAAACGATAGATTTTGCACCGGCCGGAATCTGAACTCCCCAGAAAGTATGATATGCCGGAAATATCTCACTTTCCACGCCGTCGATTTCAACCGTCCAGAATGGTGAATAGCTGTTCGTTGCAATAAGAAGCGCTGGTCCACCGCTGGACAATGTCAGGCGGATTTGATCTTTTTCGTATTGCTCAACCGTTACCTGCCTGCGGGAAAAAGTTTGGGTCGAATCAAACCCGCGTGGAAGGTCCAATTTAGAGACGAATGCCTGTTGGCGCAACAGGGAGACGGAAGCCTTCGACATGTCATTGAGTAGGTTATCAGCACCGTTTGCAACATTGATGCCCGATACCGTGAAAAAGCGCGGAATTACTGTTGTATTCTTATAAATATTAAAATAACTGCGGCCATAAAAGTTAGCTTTTATGTTTTCTAACGCCTTTTCACGAGCTTTCATGGCTGACCACGGTCGCGGCATTTTCCGGATTGGAACTAAGGACGAGTCTGTTAAGCGATCCCTCGAAAGTAAATAGCCAACGTTGGCCAGAGAAAGTAAATTGAGACGGTAGATATTGGCCAACTGCCATGTCGGACGGTAGGTATCGGGAAACAGCCAGAGTCGATCATCGCGAAAGGCCAAGTTTCCTTCCATTCGCGCGCGCCGGTCAGCATATTGTTTGTAGAACCGGCTTTCTGGCGTAAGCGATGCGGCCCAGGGCTCAACCATTTTAGCCCAAAATTCGTAGTATCGTCGTGAATGCAGAATCTGATACCCGCCAGCGGTTTCTATTCCGTAGGCGTGCATGTAGTTGGGAATAATTTGAAATGTTTCGACACGAACAGGCTTTTTTTCGGTTCGAATGGAGTCGGCAAGTTCTTCAATTACTGGACTTTGAAAGTTATGGGCGAAGCTGCCGTTGGTTACCCACGTGTATAAACTAACATATTTTGTTTTTAGCGAGACAAATGCAATGGCACTGATGCAAAGAGTTAGCCCAAGCCGGCGCACGATCAAGGGGATCCCACGCGGTACATTAATTCTCGAAATCGTCTGATTATTGACCAAGACATCAATTCCAAACCCTGCGGCAAACGGCAGAATTGTTGTGCCGATACGACCCGCGTAATCCATTGAGTAGCCTTTTAGAAACGGCAAGATCTCGGCGGCGAACGACTGAACCGCGACACCCAACGGATAAAGAAAAATGCTGATTAGAAGTGCGGCGCCTACTGACCATAGAAGTTTGTCGTTCCGTCTTGCGACAAGACTAACTAAAAATAATGCGGTACACGCGGTTTGAACGGGTCCGCCGAATAGATAGAGAGATCGGATGGAACCATAAAGAGCTTGTCCTAAATCGGGGGTGGTCCGTGCTAAACCCATGAACGACAACGGCGCATTGGCGAAAAGAGCTTCAAAGTCATCGGCTCGCAATGCCACCATAATTAGGCAGACTGCTATAATAATTCCCCAATCAATGATGGTTTTTCGGGGAGTCACGAATAAAAACCAGAAAACGATTGTTGCCATCGACCAAGGCACCATCTGCGAAAAGTAGGTCATATCGGCAAAGGCATAGAGGACAGCAAAAAGGACCGCCCATCTGGCGGCACTCGTCCTGTTCTCTAGCACGCCATAAATGACCAATAGAATGATCGGGAAATATCCGATGGAACCCGCGAATAATTGACCGATTATACCAACGCCATATGCGGCTCCTACAAACAATGCCGCTGATCTTGAAAATTGAAGAATATTTCGACCTACGGCGTAGGCGCTTAAAACCGCCACAACAATTACGGAAGACGACCTGATGGCGTGTGCGAGCCATCCCGGTAATGTGGAAAACAGGAAGCTATCGATGGTGCCGTAATATGTGAAGGCCAGCTTATCGGCACCTGTACTTGTAAGGTTTTGCCAAAGTGCACCTTGGTCTGCGGCGAACTGTTGGCTGAGCAGTGCCGGTACAAGCATTTCACCATTGCTTGATGTTGGCACCACGGAAGCCGGTCCCAAAAGTATGTATTCCGCAGCGAACCAAAGACTGATCAATGCAAGACCAGAATAATGTAAATTTTTAGAGTTCAGAACTTTGCTTTCGATACTGGATGTGGGAGTAAAAATAAAAATTTGGCTATACGTACGCCTTTAATCTTGCTATTGGCAGTCATAAATAACAAGTGTCCTTAGACGCTGAAGCTTTTGACCTGGATTGTATATTCCATACCAACAATTGAAGGATAGCTATGACGGGTGAAAACTCCACCGCAAATAAGAAGACGTTTGTGACGTTCGTTCGAGGCCCAATCGTTTACACCAAAACAGCCATAAATAATGAGGCCACACCGGCCATCGCATTCGCTTATCTTTCAGCGTATATCAAAAACAAGGGCTACGATTTTACATTTGTCGACGGCGTCGCTGAGGGGCTCAACCGGGTATGGCCTATGGAGACGATTTCGTCACATGTTTGTCAGGGACTGAAATTCGAAGAAATTATTGAGCGCATTCCTGCCAATACAGATGTTATTGCATTTTCAGCTATGTTTTCTGGTGAATGGCCCGCAGCAAAACTCCTTCTCATGGCAATTCGCAAGGCCTTTCCTGATGTCACCATTGTCGCCGGTGGAGAACACGTGACCGCGCTGTCCGAATATTGTCTAAAGGACTGTCCGGCGATCAATGTCTGTGTGCGTGGCGAAGGCGAGCATACCTTCTACGAGCTTCTAGAATGTATCGAAAATGGCCAGGGCTTCGATGAAGTCAATGGCGTCAGCTTTCTCGATGGGCAGGGAAATTACGTCGAAAACACTGGCCAAAATCGCATACGGGAGGTTGATGCTATTCCATGGCCTTACTGGCCTGATGGTTACCTAGAGAAATTTTGGGCCACGGGTAAGTCTTTCGGCGTCATGACCGAGCGGGATATGCCGATGATGATTTCCAGAGGGTGTCCGTACCAGTGTACCTTCTGCTCCAATCCTGGAATGTGGACCACACGCTATATCCTGCGCGACATCGAAGACGTTATTGCTGAACTTAAGACCCATATAGAGAAATATGATATCACGGCAGTGCAGTTATACGATCTGACGGCGATCACCAAGAAGCGCTGGATTATAGAGTTTGGAAAGCGCCTAGCGGAAGAAAAAATCTCAGTCAAATGGTCGCTACCGTCAGGCACCCGGAGTGAGGCTCTGGATGACGATACGTTGCGTGTACTCCGTGATATTAACTGCAATTACTTAGTCTATGCTCCGGAAAGTGGTTCCAAGCGAACGCTCGAGAGAATCAAGAAACGGATCGATCTTGATCGCCTCACAGGTTCAATCATGTCAGCGGTGAAAATCGGCATCGTTACCCGAGCAAATTTGATGATTGGGCTGCCAAAAGAATCCAGGATAGATATCTATCGGACGTTGGCTTACGGACTGAAGCTCGCGTGGCATGGCATTGACGAAGTTTCTATGCAGCTATTTTGTGCCTATCCTGGGACCGAACTCTTTCGTGAACTCGTTGCCGAGAAACGCATCGTTGTTTCAGATTCGTACTTCCTGTCTTTGACCTCTATTTATGGCGACTATGTTTCGCTCAATCATTTAAAAACCAACCAAAGTGTCGGGCCAAAAGAGCTGTCGTTCTACCGGCTAATTTGTACGATGCTCTATTATTTGGTTGGCTATACTCGGTTTCCCAAGAGGATCATCCGGACATACCGCAATGTAAAGGGGGGCACAGAGATGACGACAGTTCTGGAGCACCGTATGCACGATGCTTTGGAGCGCCGCTCAGCCCGCGTCAACGCAAAATAGTTGAAAGCTCACAACGTTTTTAGCCGTTTTGACAGCGCTAGTTTAATTATCCGGAAGAACGTCGCCAAATTCCGCTCGCGAAACCGGACCGCCTGTTCGTCAATGCTGATGCAGTAGCGAACCGGCAGTTCGATCAATTGGAACCTGTAAAGTAGCATTTCGATCACCATGTCGATCAAAAACTCGCCTCGTTCTGCATCAACCCTGTCGATGACCGCATCGTAGCTGTAGCGCCAAAATACCCGCCAGACGCAGCCGACGTCCGACAGCCGGACCAGATGTGTGACCCACAAGGCCTCAATGAACTTGGCCAGGAAGTAATTGCTCAGCCGGGCGACAATATCCATGTTCGACCCCTGATCAATGAGTTGCCGGGCAGTTCTGGTGCCGACAACCATTTCAGCGTCGTAAATATAAGCGAGCAGTTTATCTAGATCGCCAATCTCAAAGGTTCCATCGGCTGCCATGACTGCAATGATGTCGCCGGTGCTTTCCCGAACACCGGTCCGGATCAGCGGCGCTAGCCCACGGGATTCGGATTTCGCGACGATTAGTCTAGCGCCGTACTTGCTTGCGACGCGGTCGAATTCTTTTGTGTGCTCGTGAACAACCAACAGCACTTCATCGACCCGTCCGGCATCTATTGAGGTTCGAACCACATCTTCGAATCCAGCGCTGTCGCTGAGGCAGGGCATGATAAGGCTGACTTTGGGATCGGCGAACATTGCGGTACGGGCCATTGATCGCGCGCGATTAACATCATGATGGTAGTTCACGTTAATGTAGTTCCCACCGAGAGGCACATATCCAACTTTTGCTCCGTTAACCAGACGGTTTGCAATAAACGCAGTCAGATTGTCGGTTGCCGGGCCAGGCGTTCGAAATTCTTCACGAATTTGATCAAAAACATCGCGCCGGAAAACGTAGGTGCCACAGCCTAGCAGCCCATTCTCAGAACTCGTCGGTTTCTCGATGAGGCGAGAAATGCGTCCGTCGACGAAATCGATGCTAAAATTCTTGCTGATGTCACGGATCAAGCTATTGGGCCGCGCTGTGACCAGGATATCTTCGTCTCTATAATCTGTGCCCAGTATCGCTTCGTGGTTTGAATCCAGATAAATTTCGTCAGAAAGCATCACCACGAAGCGCTCTGCCGATATTTTTGACTCTGCCAAAGACAGCGAATAAACCGGCCCCTTTTCAACAGCGTCATTAACGCGATAGCAAATGTTGAGACCAAGATCGTGGCCATCGCCAAACCGTTGCTCAATCATGCCATTCTTTTCAGAAACGACGATGACAATATCCTTGATCCCCAATTTATCGCGCATGAGTTCCAGAGAAAACTGGATCAACGGTCGGCCACAAATATCAAGCATGGCCTTAGGAATGCGCTGGGTATAGGGATAGGCGCGCGTACCTTTGCCAGCGGCAAGGATGACGCCAGATAAATTCTGTGAATTCATACTGTTAGGACTTTATTTTTAACCGCGATACTCGGTAAAACAACAACAACGAGAGTGCCTTTGAAGCTTCCGCGACGTGCTTCATTTTTCGACGCCCGGCCCGGCGAATTGTATACTCGACCGGTTCTTCTTCAAGCCGGAACCCGGATCTCACCAATTTTGCCGCGAACTCTACAACGAAGACGAACCCGGAACATTGGAATTCAAGCCCGTCGAGGGCAGACCGGCGAAACGCCTTAACACCGGTATAAAGGTCGCTCACCGCTTGGCCATAAAGTTTGTTGAATATCCAGCTAATTAATTGGTTGCCGTAGATACGAAAGGCTCCCATTGCTGGATCAGTATCACCAGCGAAGCGAGAGCCGTAAACGACCGAGCATTGATCCAGGCGGGCGATCAGTTGAGGAATGCATTCGGGGGGGTATTCCAGGTCGGCGTCAATGGTAACAATATAATCCGCTGTGCCAGCGATAATGCCGTCATAAAGACTTTTGCCATATCCTTCGTTGACAGTATGGCGGACGATGTCAACGCCGTATCCTTCCAGGATTTCCAGCGTGCGATCAGTGGAGCAGTTGTCTACAAAAATTAGCCGCGCCTCAGGACAGGCATTCTTTAGGCGCGTTACCAGTTGGTCAATATTCGCCTCTTCATTTAATGTCGGAACGACAATATCAAGCACAGCCTTAATTCTCCGGTTTTCGCCAAATACCTGTGTAATAGAGAGAGAATGCCACTGATCCCGAAAACGGGAACGGACGTTCGTGGAAAGGCTCTAAGTGCAGGCCCAAGGCAGCTAGAATTTGGTGATGATTGGTCGGGTGATGCACCTTGCGATCAAAGCCAATCATTAATTTTATCATATCGAGAAAGGCATTCGAGACGAAATTTTCGATTGGAAAACCAACAATGAAATGTCCACCGGGCTTGAGTACCCGCGCTACGTTCTCAACCGCGCCTTCAATTTCTGCAATGTGCTCCATCACGCTCATCGAGAAAATACAGTCGAGGCTGTTATCGTCGAACTCGAGATTATTGGCGTCGCCGTAACGGAGATCTACTAAGCCGATTTGTTGACTGAGCGCCTCCTCAATTTCGCCAGTATGGGAATGAATATCGATGCCGACATATCGGTCGGTCTTAGAGACCAACTCAGGGACTAGGATGCCGCAACCAAAACCCATCTCCATCAGGCTTTCTGGTCTTGGAATGCGCTGAAAAAGATCGATCAACAACAAAGCTCGCTTGATGAAAATCCAACGAACCGGGTGCCATGTTGGCAGGGCATAAAGCTCCATGCCGTCGGCTCCGCTTGTAGCAAAGACCTGAGAAAGATCGCAGGTCTTAATTCCGTTACGGGTTGAGACCAAGCCGCTGGTGGTTTGCGCCATTACGGACTCGCCTACATTCTTTCAGTTCGGACGTATTGCTTTGCACGTTCGACGGACGCAGTGTCCTGATATCCAAGCGACGGTCGGCATTGCGCGCAGCAATCCAATTCGCTGCCGCCTTTGTACCAAGCGGACCGGAATTTTTTGTAACCTTCACCGTTCCAGACATCACGAATACCCTTGTCGAGCGCGTTAATGGCCCCCATTTCCGGCACGCCGTAATAATCGAAGCAGCATGGGATTACCTCGCCATTCGCCTTAATTACAGTTGACGCCCAAAGCCAAGGACAGCTCTCGGTAAAATCCTCTGGCGAAATACCTTCTTCTTTGCTTGTCATGGTGTCGACCGCTTCAAGTGTTCCATCGACCTGACGAATCTCGAAGAAATCGGCACCCAATTCCTTGGTAAATTCGGGCAGCTTTTTAATATCCTCGGCGTTATAAGGCGTGCGCAAGTAGCGCACACAGACCCGTGGGCGCTGGCTCTTGGGAAACCGGGTCACGTCCTTAATGTTGGCGATAACCTTCGCGAGCTCTCCCTTGACGTGAAAGTTCTCGTAGATTTCCTGCTCCGTGCCGGAAATCGAAAAGAATAGGAAATCCAATCCACTATCAGAAATTTTTTGGCCGAAGTCTTTAATATGGTCAAAGCTTGCCGCTGTTGTCGCCGAGACGCTGATGCCCCGGTCGGAGGCGTATTTAATGGCGTCGAACATTTGCTTGTTAAGGAAGCTTTCGCCACCGAGATAGGGTACCAAGAAAATCAAGTCGTCTTGCACGTCGTCGACCAATTTGGTGTACATGTCGAAATCGATCATCTTACGATTCGCCTGCATGGACACGCTGCCTTCCATTTGCAGGGCGCATCCGGTGCAGGCTAGGTTACATGCGTTGGTAATTTCGACCATCATAACGCTCGGGGAGGTCCCTCTGCCCGCCGTTTTTTTGAAGTGGCCCATATAAAAATTAGACCATAAATTCAATATCTTACGGGGAGTCAGGCGCCGTCTCAATAGCAGACGCAGAACGAGCGGGAAGGAGCGTTGGAAAAATAAGCGGAGGTTCATGGCGTGCCGATTATGGTTTTAGAACAGACTAAGCTGATAATATATGAGTGGTGACTCACCGATTCAAGTAAGTCACCGTAGCGAGCTGGCTTATCACTACGCAAAAATTACTAATGGCGATCACCGCAGCGTCGGGCGGCGATATCTAAACGAAACGGATTTTGTTCCCGGTTGAACGACGACAGACATGTGAATCATGTTGACCGGGGAAATCGGTAAAGAATTCCCCTTTCCATCCGTCGCCTTCCAAAATGAAAGATAAGGAACATTTAGGATCAGAACCCCACCATCTGGCGCATCTATCGTAACATCATAGCCGTTTACAGCTTTAGAAAACGTTCGTACATGCATCGATTTAAGATCGCGAGATTTAGAAATAATTTTGGCGTTATCTTGGAAAACAGCTGTTCGGTGTGGGGCCAGTCGGGATACGGTTTTTAAAAGCTCAATTTCCGTAGTAGCACTTTTGACCCGGTGAATACGCTGAGCGGCAAAAACGCGAGGCAAAGGATCAGCCAAGGCATAAACGTAAACTTTGCCATAATGTAAGGCCTTCATCAGCCGATACCACACGTATTTCCGCAACCCATCTTGAAGTTGAACCGGGGCGGTTTTTGGGCCAGAAACCAAGTGGAGATTGTTACTGCTAATGGCAATCGGACTAATGATGAATGCGACATTAGCAATTTTCAACATCTCTAGATTGGCCTGGCGTTCGATATGATAAAGGCCATCGGAAAAATATTGACGGTCCATTGTGAGCCTACCGAAAAACCCCTCTGTGCCCTTTCCCCTTAAAATCCCATGGTGCCAATATATGCTATAGGCAGCAGGTGCTAGATTTAATGTACCGTCGTAGGTGTCAAAGCCATAAAAGGCAGCGGCTAACTCGGGTTCAGGTTGTTGGTGGCGAAGGGTGACGACTCGAAAAGGTTCGGGATGCGACCAATCCGGGTTTTTAAGATTCTCTATTGTGCCGAATTGGGTTTGACCACCGTAGTATATAAAGTTCGCGCCATGCTCCACTTTATAGATAATTAATAATGCAACGGAACCCGCGAACGCTATGGCAATGGGCCATTTTCTAGCCGACGGCGTATTTCCCGAAACTTGACTACTGCTCACGGGTATAGATGCAGCGCTGATCGCCCGGGCGGCAATGGGAAGCATCAAAGCACTTGTTGCGAAATAAAGGTAATGCGGACTGAGACCCTTTAAAACTTTTAGCCCAATAATTTCCCACGGCAACCAAACTAGAGCGACGTAACACGTCAACAACAGAAGCGCCGTGGCAAGGGCGTTCCAGAAAAAAGGATCGCGCTTATAAGCCAGGACCATTAAAGATATTGCGAGTACAACAGTCCCAACTCGCGAACTCGGAAACGCCGTCATGGCTCGGCTTATAGCTTCAATCAAAGTAAGATCGCCAAAGATAATTCGACCCCGGATTGTCAACGGCGCAATTTGCTTTAGCGCGTAAAGAACCTCATGCCAATTTATCAGCATAAATACACCGATAATTACAAGCGGCAGGACAATGGTTTGGGGGCGCATCCGTCCCGTTAGAGCCACACCTGCAAATACTGCGGCAGCTATGGACAAGAAAGTATGGAGGGGTTCGGTTGTGGAGGCCATTACTCCCAGAATTACCAAGCCTGGAAGATAGTACCGACGATCAGCGCGGGCGAAAGCGAAGTATAGAACCCACGGCAAAACCGCGTACCCCAGCCCGTTCCAAGTCGTCGCATTGAGGTTGTAGGGGACGGCGACGGTAAACAAGGCTGCTAATACGGCGGCAACTTCCCGCCCCGATGGCCCCATTGCTCTGACCAGTCGGTAAGCACCGGAAAAACCCACGGCGGCAACCGCAATTTTCAAAACCAGAATTGCAAACCATGTCGGAAGAAAGGAAAATAATATTCGCTCAAGAGAAAATATTTGTGTGCCGAAGCCCATGATCGTATCGATGTCAAAGGCACCACCATATCCATGAGCGACTTGACCGCCCAGATGCCGCTCCGTCAAATACGTGAAAAAAGTGGCGCCAATATTACCGTCTATATTCCAAGAAATATGGGAAGCTGGCCCCAAGATATAATATTCAAGGAGCAGTATTGAAATCCATATAGCCGCAAAATAAATGACGGATTTTTGACCAGAGAATTTGATGGGTCGTCGGAATTGGATATAGACGGTAGCAAGTGCGCCAGCCAAGGCAAGACCGTAGCTTACCCAAGTCACCATGGTGATTAGAGACATTACCGATAAAAACTTTGGAAAAATAACGTGGCGAAAATCAATTTAAAGCCAATCGCCGCCCGTCAGGGGGATCATTTGGCCAGTGATAAACCGTGCCCAACCGGATAGAAGATAAATCATTAATG